>JBFHXN010000098.1:0-8050 GCA_041598955.1 Desulfuromonadales bacterium
GAGGGCGACGGAATCGTACCCCTGGACCAGGGGGTAGAGAAACTCGTGGATGGCGATGGGCTGCTGACCGGTGAAGCGCTTGTGGAAGTCATCCCGCTCCAGCATCCGGGCCACGGTGTGCTGGGCGGCCAGGCCGATCAGGTCGGCGGCGGACATGGGCCCCATCCAGGCACTGTTGAAAACCACCTTGGTGCGGGACGGGTCGAGGATCTTGAAGACCTGTTCCCTGTAGGTCTGGGCGTTGGCCAGAACCTGCTCGCGGGTAAGGGGCTTGCGGGTTTCGTTCTTGCCGGTAGGGTCGCCGATCATGCCGGTGAAATCGCCGATCAGGAAACAGACCTCGTGCCCCAGATCCTGAAACTGCTTGAGCTTCTGGATCAGGACCGTGTGCCCGAGGTGCAGATCGGGAGCGGTGGGATCGAAACCGGCCTTGATCCGCAGCGGCGTCCCGCTCTTGACCGATCCGGCGAGCTTCTCTTCCAGCTCCGACTCGACGAGGATCTCTACTGCCCCCCGCCGAATGACCTCCATCTGTTCACGAACCGATTTCATCGCACACCCCAACCCCAAAGTAAGGCGCCTGCCGGGACCTCGGGTCCCTATCCGGCCGGCTCCATGATCCGCCGGACCCCCGTGGCCCGGCCGCTCTTTTCATCCACGCTGAAGAGGACCCCGCAGAGGACGGGATCCTTCTTGGCCACCTCGAAACGCACCGGCAACTGGGTCAGAAACCTCTCGATGGCCAACTCCTTGCGGATCCCGATCACCGCGTCGAGGGCGCCGGTCATTCCAGCGTCGGTGATATAGGCCGTCCCCCCCGGCAGCAGCCGCTCGTCGGCCGTCTGCACGTGGGTGTGGGTTCCGACCACCGCCGAGACCCGCCCGTCGAGGTAACACCCCAGGGCCACCTTTTCACTGGTCGCCTCGGCATGAAAATCGACCAGGATCACCGGGGTCTGCTTCCGCAGCTCCTCCACCAGGAGGTCGGCGGCCCGGAAGGGGCACTCGAGGTTGTTCATGAAGACCCGCCCCTCGAGGTTGATCACCCCGACCTTCACTCCGGCGGGAGTGGAGAAAACCCCGGCCCCCCGCCCCGGAGGCCCGGGAGGATAGTTGGCCGGCCGCAACAGGCAGGGCTGGGTGTCGAGGAAATCGTAAACCTCCCTCTTGTCCCAGATGTGATTGCCGGAGGTGATCACGTCCACCCCCTGGGCGGTCATCTCCCGGACGATGTCGCTGGTCAGCCCGAAACCGCCAGCGGCATTCTCCCCGTTGGCCACCACCAGGTCGACCTGGTGGCGATCGACGAGCCGCCCGAGCAGACGCTCCAGGGCCTCGCGGCCGCTGCGCCCGACGATGTCCCCGATGAATAGGATGTTCAAGCCCGGCCTCCTCGAGCCGCGCCGCGACCCTGGCTACTTGGCATAATCGATGGCCCGGGTCTCGCGGATGACATTGACCTTGATCTGTCCCGGGTAGGTCATCTCATTCTCGATTTTGCGGGCGATGTCCCTGGCCAAAACGTGGGCCTGGGCATCGGCGACTTCCTCGCTGGCGACCATGACCCGGATCTCCCTGCCGGCCTGGATGGCGAAACAGCTGGTCACCCCAGAGAAGGAGGTGCCGATGCGCTCCAGTTCGTTCAGGCGCTTGACGTAGGTCTCGAGCATCTCCCTGCGCGCCCCGGGCCGGGCCCCGGAAAGGGCGTCGGCGGCCTGCACGAGCACGGCCAGGATGCTGTCGGGCTTCTCGTCTTCGTGATGGGCGGCCAGGGCATGGACGATCTGGGGCGATTCGCCGTATTTGCGCGCCAGTTCGGCCCCGATCACGGCGTGAGAGCCTTCCACCTCGTGGTCGACGGCCTTGCCGATGTCGTGCAGCAATCCGGCCCGGCGGGCCTGCTTCTGGTTGATCCCCAGCTCGGCGGCCATGATGCCGCAGAGAAATGCGACCTCCAGGGAGTGCTGAAGGACGTTCTGGGCGTAGGAGGTGCGATACTTGAGCCGGCCGACCAGTTTCATGATCTCGGGGTGGATGCCGTGCACGCCGACGTCGAAGGTGGCCTGCTCGCCGGCCTCCCGAATGGCATCCTCCACGTCCTGCTCCGCCTTCTTGACCACCTCCTCGATGCGCGAGGGATGAATCCGGCCGTCGGCAATGAGCCGCTCCAGGGAGAGGCGTGCCACCTCGCGGCGCACGGGGTTGAACCCCGAAATGATGACCGCCTCGGGGGTGTCGTCGATGATGAGGTCGATCCCCGTCGCCGCCTCGATGGCGCGGATGTTGCGCCCCTCGCGGCCAATGATCCGTCCCTTCATCTCGTCGGCGGGCAGGGGAACGACGCTGACGGTCTTCTCCGCCACGTAATCCCCGGCGTAGCGCTGTATGGCCAGGGAGAGAATCTCCTTGGCCTTTTTATCGGCCGTCTCACGAGCTTCGTCCTCGATCTGCTTGATCTTCTTGGCGGCGTCGTGCCGGGCCTCGCTCTCCATGGCGTCCATGAGCTGGCGCTTGGCATCCTCGGCGCTGAGGCCAGAGACCTTCTCGAGGCGCAGGGTCTGCTCCTGGACCAGGCCCGCGAGCTCCTTCTCCTGCCCTTGCAGCTGCTCCTCCTTCTGGTAGATGGCCTTCTCCCGCTTGCCGAGCTCCTCGTCCCGGGTCTCGAACTGAGCCTCCTTGCGGTCGAGGTTTTCTTCCTTCTGCAGAAGACGCTTTTCCTGAGCCTGGATTTCCCGACGCTGCTCCCTGGCCTCAGCTTCCCATTCGGACTTGGCGTCGAGGGCCGCATTCTTGGCCTGGATGGTGGCTTCCTTGCGAAGAGTCTCTGCCTCCTTGCGAGCCGTCTCTACGATTGCGGCGGCGGTACGCTCGGCGCCGGCGATCTGCCCCCCGGCCAGCTTGCGGCGCAGGAAGATGCCGATCAGGCTGCCCAGAGCCGCGGCTCCGATGGCGATTAGTATGACCAGTTCTATTTTCAACGTTTGGGCCCTCCCCCTTTGGTAAGGTTGTTTGGTGTAATCGACAGGCCTCGAAAACTGAGTATCCGCTCTTCGGTGACCAACATGTCCATGCGCACGTCGTGGGGCTCGGCGGGCAGGAGATCGATAAGCTGCTGTTCAAAACAGAGCCCCACGAGAAGCCCCCGGCGACCCGGCACATCAAGGGCCCGGTCGTAGAACCCCTTGCCGTATCCCAGCCGGTGCCCCGCCCGGTCAAAGGCCACTCCGGGCAACACCATCAGGTCGATATCCGCCGGAGCCATGGCCTGCCCGCCCGTCGGCTCCAAAGCTCCGAAGGCGCCGCAGGAGAGATCATCCGGAGTCTCCACGAGCAGGAAATCGAGTCCCTCCCCCTGAACCCGGGGATAGACCACCCGCATGCCACGGCTGCGGGCGACCCGAAAAATCTCTTCGGTGTACACCTCGTTGAGCACCGGGCTGTAGAGCGCCAGGCTTCCGGCAGCCCGAAATTCGGGGGTCTGGAGAAAACGCTCCTGGATGCCGAGGCTGCGCGTGAGACATGCCTCGTCCGACATCTGCCGGCGCCGGCTGAGGATTTCTTTGCGGAGGGTGTTTTTCACCATGGCAGAGATCCCGGCAGGACAGCTCCGGCGACCTCCATCGGGAGGGGTCAGACTAGATGCGTGGGAGGGAAGGCAGGTTGGAAGGGGTGGTGCTTTCGAAACTCTCCCCCGGGGCAGCGCAGGAGTGTCAGCGCCCCATGGAATCTCTGGCTGTCGGTCCGGAAACGCAGGGTCGCCATGACCCGGAAGCCGGCTCGAACAGCGTACAGTTAAGGGAGCGATCTCTCATGCGGGACACCCGACCAATCTATGTACACCGTAGAAGCGCCGGGCATGTCAAATGCCGGCGCGGGTACTGCCATCTTCCAGTCTATCTGATCCGCGATCTCCCTATGGGGATCGTCTATTCACCCTGTTGCAAGTGCCGGCCCCTGCCTCAGACCTTCTTCCTGCCGGTCTTCGCCTGCCCCGGCAGAGCCTTCTCGATGCGATCGGCCAGAGAGCGCAGGCGCTTCTCCTCCGAATCCGAAATCTCTGCCGTATTGCCGTCCTGGCCCAGATAGGCGCCGGCCACGTTAAGCAGAGCCAGGATGGCCGTGTTGAGGGTATCGACCACCTTGTTGCCGCCCGAAACCTCGGCAATCTTCTCGTTGACAAAATCGGCGACCCGGCGAACCTCCACCGGGGGCAGATCGCTCTTGAGGGAGTATTGCTGGCCGAGAATGGTCACCTGGACCGAATGTTTCACGACGACTCCCGCTCCAGCGCATCGAGCTTGAGAAGTATCCGGTCAAGTTCGTCCCGGACCCTCCGCTTCTCTTCCAACAGCTCTCGATTCTCCCCCTGAAGACGGTCCCGCTCATCCTCCAGCTCACGGACCACGGCCAGAAGGCGGTCCACCAGTTTCTCAAGGCGGAGCAGAAGATTCGAGTCCACGTCTTTACGGCTCCGGAAGTCTGACGATTCTAGGTAATGGGACCGACAAAGTCAAGTTATTCAATCGCTTGGGAGCAGTGCGTCGACGAAGAGTTCGGGGTCGAAGGGGCGCAGGTCGCTCACCCCTTCGCCGATGCCCACGTAGCGCACCGGCAGGCCGAGTTCTCCGCGGAGTGCGACGGCGATGCCTCCCTTGGCGGTTCCGTCGAGCTTGGTCAGGGCGATTCCTGTGACGGACACCGCCTCCCGGAAGAGACGTGCCTGGGTCAGGGCGTTCTGGCCCGTGGTGGCATCGAGAACCAGCAGGGTCTCATGGGGGGCGCCAGGGATCTCCCGCTCGAGAACCCGCCGGATCTTCTTGAGCTCCTCCATGAGGTTGGCCTTGGTATGGAGGCGCCCCGCGGTGTCGAGGATCAGCAGGTCGGCACCCCGGGCCTTGGCGGCCCGGGCGGCATCGAAGGCCACCGCCGCCGGATCGGCCCCATCGGCGTGCCGGACCAGTTCGGCGCCGGCACGCTCGGCCCAAATGGCCAGCTGTTCGGCGGCCGCGGCCCTGAAGGTGTCGCCGGCACCCAGAATGACCCTGTGCCCTTGGGTCGCCCACTGATGCGCGAGCTTTCCGATGGTGGTCGTCTTTCCCACCCCGTTGACTCCCACGACCATGACCACCAAGGGCCCCTCGGAAGCGGGGGCCAGGGGCGGGGGCGCCTCTCCGAGACGGGATATCAACTCCTCGGCCAGGGCGCTGCGCACCGCCGCCGGGTCCTTCAGTTCGGATCGACCGAGCCTCGTCTCGAGGGAGGCGATCAGTTCCCGGGTGGTTTTCAGCCCGATGTCGGAGGTCACCAGGACCTCCTCCAGCTCCTCGAGAAGCTCGGCGTCCACGCCACGCCCCACGCCCAGCAGAGCCCCGAGACGCTCGGCCATGCTGGAGCGGGTCTTGGCGAGACCCCGGCGGAAGCCTTCGGCGGGGGTGATTTCCGCCGGGGGGCCAGAGGGGCCCTCCCCTTCGCCTGGCAAAGCCCCGGGGACGGCCTGGGCCCCGCGGCGGCGCTTCCGGCGCAGCAGCAGCAGGATAAGGGTCACCGCCGCTGCCACGGCAAGCAGGTAGAGAAGAGCGAGAGCCACCAGGGGTCGCGTCTCCTCGGGAACGTTCAGCCGACCGAGCAGCAGGGCCAGCCTGTCGACCCAATGAGAAAACCAGTTCATCGCTTCAAGACTCCCAGCCATCCCTCCGGCAGCACCGGATCAGGCGATCTCCTTGCGCAGCTTCTCCACACAGCGCTGCGCCTCGAACCGGGCCCGGCCGAGCGCCTCGTTGCGCGACAGGGCCAGGACCAGAAAGTATTCGTGGGTCACCGGCTGGACCAGGGTCTGCATCCGGTCGGTGGTGATGAGGATCTCGTTGACCTCGCTCCCCTCGAGTCCACTCAGCGCGTGCCGCATATGATCGAGAATAATCCCCTTGTGGGCGCCGATCACCATCAGCTCGAAGCTGTCGATATGGGCCACCTGCTCGACCATCTCCCCTTCCCAGTCGACCAGGATTGCCCCCAGGGCTCCGGGCACGCTCTCCACCATTTCTGTCAGGGCACGCTTCAGCGGCATGGGAATCCTCAGGCGTGAAACTCGTTCATACGCACGGAAACGATCTTGGACACCCCGGGCTCCTCCATGGTGACGCCATAGAGGGTATCGGCAATTTCCATGGTCTTCTTGCTGTGGGTGACGATGATGAACTGGGAGTGCTCTGACATCTCCCGGATCATCTCGTTGAAGCGGCCGATGTTGGCATCGTCGAGGGGAGCGTCGACCTCGTCGAGCATGCAGAAAGGGGAAGGCTTGATCAGGAAGATGGAGAATATCAGGGCCACGGCCGTCAAGGCCTTTTCCCCGCCGGAGAGCAGGGTGACGTTCTGAAGCTTCTTGCCCGGGGGCTGCACCACGATTTCGATGCCGGTCTCGAGCAGGTCCTCCTCGTCGGTCAGGGTGAGTTCGGCCTTTCCTCCCCGGAAGAGCCGGGGGAAGACCTCCTGGAATTTTTCATTGACCAGATCGAAGGTTTCCCGGAAGCGTTTGCGGGTGGTCCGGTTGATTTTCGCGATGGCCTTCTGGAGATCCTCCATGGACTTTTGCAGGTCCTGCTGCTGGGTGGTGAGAAAGCCGTAGCGCTCCTCGAGGCGCTGGTACTCCTCGATGGCGGTCAGGTTGACCTCACCCATCTCCTCGATGGTGCGCCGCAGCTCCTCCAGTCGCCGTTCGGCGGTCTGGGGATCGAAGGAGCCCTGCTCCTCCGGCAGGGGCTCGGAGAGGTCGAGGCGGTAGCGGTCGAGAATCGCCTGGCGCAGGTGATCGGCCTCCAGGGCCAGTTCACGCCCCCGCATCTGCAGCCCGGCCTGGGCCTCCCGGGCCACGGCGGTCTCGGTCCGCACCCCCTTGAGAAGGGTCTCCTGCTCCTCGATGCGCTGCCCACCCTCCTCGAAGTGCTCCCTCAGCCGGTCGAGGGCCGACTTTTCCTCCTCCCGCCGTCGATAGAGAAGCTCGAGTTCGACCCTCAGCCTCTCCACCTCGGCGCGAAGCCGCTCCTTCTCCTCCGTCCCTTCTTCGGTCTGCCCTTTCAAAACGGCGAGGCGGCCCCGCAATTCCTCGCGCTGAATCGAGAGTCGCTCGAGACTGCGCCGGCTCCCCTCCTCCCGCTCCCGCAGGCTGGCGACGGCCACCTTCATCGAGGTCACCCCCTCCCGCGCCACTTCGGTCTGCCTGCGCAGCACCTGGAGCTCCTCCTGCAGCCGGGCCACGGTCGCTTCGAACTCCCCCTTGAGGGTCTCCTTCTCCTTGCGACCGCTCGCTGCGTCGGCCTGTTGCCTTTCAAGCTCGAGGCGCTCCTCGTGAAGCTGATCCTCTTCGAGGCTGAGCACCTCGAGGCGCTCCTCGAGCCGGGCCGTCTCACCCTTGAGGCGATGGAGGTCCTTCTCGCTGTCGACCACCTTGATTTCCTTGCGGTGGAGGGCAGCCTCCACCTCCCGAAGCCCCTCCTCGGTGGCGGCGAGAGTCTCCCGGAGCTCCAGCCTCAGGACCTGCAGACGGTCCACCTCGGCAGCCGCCCGCTCGACACTCTCGGCCAGATCCTTGATCTCCCGCCTCTTGTGAAGCAGCCCCTGGTCGAGGGCCTCCCGGCCGCCCCCCGTCAGTTCGCCTCGCGCCGTCAAAACCTCCCCGGCCTCCGTCACCAGGACGGTTCCCAATGGGATGCCGCCGGCCACAAAGGGCTCCAGGCTCTCGACCAGGAATCCTCCGGCCAAAAGAGCCTGAAGGGCATCCTCGGCTCCGGACCGGGCCTGCAGAAGGGTCGAAAGGGGAACGGCCCCCGCAGGGGTCGGCGGCGGGGCCGGGTCAAACCCGGGGAGCAGCAAGGTGCAGCGCCCCCCCTTGGCCGCGAGGAACTCCAGAGCAGCGCGGACATCCGAGGGCCCCTGGGCAGGCAGGGCCTGCAAACGATCCCCGAGAAACGCCTCCAGGGCGGCCTCGTACCGGGGAGGAACCTCGATCAGGTCGGCGACCAGACGATCGAAACAGTGCTGGAAAGCGGCC
>JBFHXN010000099.1:0-8028 GCA_041598955.1 Desulfuromonadales bacterium
CCGCACCCCTGTCAAATCCCCGGAATCGATAAGTTTTTTTCCATCCCGAGGGCAAGGGGCTTGCCCGGGGCCGGGAAGGCATGATACGGTGGCCTCCCGTCAAACTAATGACGCTCCTTCTGTTCCGGGGTGGCCATGAGCAAACTCTCCCAGATCCTGATCATCGACGACGAGCCCCACAACCGGGAAGCCCTCTCGCTGCTTCTCGGCCATGCGGGCTACCAGGTCCAGGCCGCCGAATCGGGGGAAGAAGCCCTGCGCATCCTCGCCAAGACCCCCTTCGAGGTGATCATCACCGATCTCTTCCTCCCCGGGGTGAGCGGCATCGACATCCTCAAGAAGGTCAAGGTCGACTCCCCCTTCACCAACGTCATCCTCGTCACCGGCAAGGCCTCGGCGGAGACGGCCGTGGAGGCGATGAAGGAAGGGGCCTTCGACTACATCACCAAGCCCTTCAACTTCGAGAAGCTCAAGATCCAGGTCGCCAAGGCTCTCGAGCAGAGTCACCTGGTGGCCGAGAACCTCTACCTGCGCCAGCAGCTGCGGGGCAAGTACAAGTTCGACAACCTCATCGGCAACAGCCCCGCCATGCAGCAGGTCTTCTCCCGCATGGAGCGCATCGTCAACACCGACTCGACCATCCTCATTCTGGGTGAATCGGGGACGGGCAAGGAGCTGGTGGCCAAGGCCATCCACTTCAACGGACCCCGCAAGGAGAAACCCTTCGTCGCCATCAACTGCGGCGCCATCCCGGCCGAACTGCTCGAGAGCGAACTCTTCGGCCACGTCCGGGGGGCCTTCACCGGGGCGGTGGCCGACAAGCCCGGCAAGTTCGAGGTGGCCAGCGGAGGCAGCATCCTTCTCGACGAAATCGGCACCATGCCGCTGCACCTCCAAATGAAACTGCTGCGGGTCCTTCAGGAGCAGGAGGTGGAACGGGTCGGCTCCACCGGCAAGACCAAAATCAACATCCGGGTCCTCTCCGCCACCAACGCCCGACTCGAGGAAGAGGTCCGCAAGGGGAACTTCCGCGAGGATCTCTACTACCGCCTCAACGTCATCCCCATTCACCTCCCCCCCCTTCGGGAGCGACGCGAGGACATCCCCCTGCTGGCCCGGCACTTCCTGGAGGGGACCTGCCGCGGCATGAACCGCCCCCTGATGACCCTCGCCACCACGGCCCTGAGAGCCCTGGAGGCTTACGACTGGCCCGGCAACGTGCGGGAAATGGAGAACGTCATCGAGCGCACCGTCGCCCTGACCGACGGAGAAGTGATCGAGCGGCGGGACCTCCCTCCTCAAATCGGGGGGGGGGAGGAGGGGGGAGAGGATCTCGACCTGCTCCTCCCCCGGGTCACCGAAGGAGGGATCGACATGCCCCGACTGATCAGCGGCGTCGAGAAGAGGCTGATCCGCGAGGCCCTCGATCTCGGCCGGGGGATCAAGGCCCGGGCCGCCGACCTCCTCGGAATCAACCGCACCACCCTGGTGGAGAAGATGAAGCGGTTGGGTCTGGAATAAACCTTATTCCCCTGCGCCTCCCAAAACGGGCCTCTCCATTTTTCCTTATTTTATTTCTCCCATTTCGCCCCTGTTCCCTTGCAACCCATTGCGGTTGCGTTAAACCTTTCACCATCTTTTTCCCTCCGGGCCAGCCTTGGGCAGCCCCCCCGGACATGAGCCAATCCGACCTGCCGGCGAGGACGCATGCCACTGACACTGCTGATTGCCTGCCGTATCCGCCTTCTGGCCGAAGGGATCTCCAGACTGCTGGAGCCCCTGAAAGACGTCCGAATTGTCGGAATCGCCCACGACAGTGCAGAACTCCGGGAGGGGCTGAAGGGTGATCCCGGACTGCTGCTCACCGACCATGCCTTCTGCCGTGAAATCTTCTCCCTTAAGCGTGGCAGGCTCCCCTGCAAGGTCCTGTGCCTTTACGACCCTCCGCTGCCGAACATGCTCCCGGCCAACCTGAAGGAGATGATCCCCCTTGGCTTGGCCGGCCTCCTTTCCATCGGCAGCGACTCCAAGCAACTCATCGATGCCTGCCGTGCGATCCACAGAGGCGACCTCTGGATCGACCACGGCACCATGAAAAAACTATTTCTGGCCAAATCCCTTCCCACCACACCCCAGGTCTCGGAGCGGGAGTTGGAAGTGCTCGAAAAAATCTGTCTCGGCCTGACCAACAAGGAGATCGCCCATCAGCTCTGCGTCAGCGAACAGACCGTCAAGACCCACTGCAACAGCCTCTACCGAAAGTTTGAAACCCACAACCGGGTCAAGCTCGTTCTGCAGGCCCAGCACCTCCAGATGATCCCCTTTCCCCTGTAGCCCCTCCCCATTCTCTCATTAACACTCAATCCTTGGTTTCGTTTCACCTCCCACCAAATACCGGCACAATTTACACCCCTCTTCCCATTGCATAGAGGCCAGATACCTATATCTCCTTAAGGGACTACCATCGTTGAAGTCAACAATCCCCTCGTCGGCTTGAACGGGGGGTAACAAAACAAAGGTTTGAAAATGTCCCGAATCGACGCCCGCATCCAGACCGATCTCCCAGGACGCATCCTCTTCCCGCAGCGGCCGGGAAAGGAAGCAAGGCCGACCCGGGTCAGAAACCTCAGCCTCAGCGGGGCCCTGCTGGAGAACTTCAACGGCACCCCGGAAGAAGGATTTTCCCTGCTGCTGCAGATCCCGGGGACGGGAGAAGTCAGCCTCCCCGGCGAAGCGGTTCGCGGTGCGGGCCCCTCCAAGGCGATCCGCCTGGTCGGCTCAGAGCCAAAGAACCTGGAGGCGCTCTGGAGCCTGATCCGCGAAAACCTCCCGATCCGGGGTACCTGCCTCTATTGCGGAAAAGCGCTGAACTCGCAGAAGAACCACTGCCCCAAATGCGGCCTCTACCTGGAATTTCAAGACGAGTCCTACCTGGAGAAGCATTTTTCCCAGACCTCCGGAGAGCGCCTTCGATTGCGATTGGCCCAGCTCGACTTCGCGCAACTCTGCAAGGTGGCGCACTTCATCGACGGAGAGCTCCGGCCGATGGACCAGGCACAAATCAACGAAGAGTATGTCGGGACCTGCCCCGGCATGCTCGAGGTCTTCTCCATGCTCCGCAAAGTGGCCCCCACCGACATGAACGTGCTGATCCTCGGCGAGAGCGGTACCGGCAAGGAACTTACCGCCCAGGCCATCCATGAGAGAAGCCCCCGATGCGACCGCCCCTTCGTGGCGATCAACTGCGCCGCCATCCCCGAGGGGCTCCTTGAGGCCGAACTCTTCGGCCACGAAAAGGGGGCCTTCACCGGCGCCCACACCACCCGCAAAGGCAAATTCGAAATCGCCGAGGGGGGAACCCTCTTTCTCGACGAAATCGGCGACCTCTCCCCCGGCCTTCAAGCCAAGTTGCTTAGATTTCTGGAGGACCGGGTGATCGAGCGGGTCGGCGGGAAGGGAGGGAAGAAGGTCGACGTCCGCTTCGTCGCCGCCACAAACTGCGAACTGCAGAGGGCGGTGGAGGCCGGTCAGTTCAGGATGGACCTCTTCTTCCGCCTCAACGCCTTCACCATCAAGATCCCCCCCCTGCGGGAGCGGGGTGAGGACAAGCTTATTTTGGCCAAGTATTTCCTCGACCGGTTCTCCCCTAAGGGAAACGGCATCGGCAAAGAGTTTTCCCCCGCGGCGATGGCGGCGATACGAAGCTACCCCTGGCCGGGAAATGTCCGGGAACTGATCAACAAGGTCCGGCGGGCCCTGGTCATGGCGACAGGTGGAAAAATAGAGCCCGCCGACCTCGAACTGAGCGGCCGGGGCCTGACCGAAGACCCGACATCCCTCAAGGCGCAGGTCGCCCAGACCCGCCGCGACCTTGTGCTGGAAGCCCTCACCATAAATAATTTCGTGATCGCCCGGGCTGCCCGCAGCCTCAACATCAGCCGCCCCAGCCTCTACGCCCTGATCCGCAAATACGACATCCCCATGCCTCTTAAGAAATAAGGGTTCTCCCGTTTCATCCGGGACGGGAGACCCCTTTCCCCTTCCAAAAGAATCTCAGCGGGTTACCTCCTCTGCTGCGATGCCTCCCGGCTCTCGGTCCCTGCCCTGACTGACCCCCTGCCATCTGTATCTTCTCAAGAACCACCTCAGGTCTCTCCCAGGCCCCCTTCTCCTCTGCCAGACCTCACCTGTAAAGCACCCTCTACACCTCCATGACACCGGAATCACAACTT
This sequence comes from Desulfuromonadales bacterium, assembly GCA_041598955.1. GTDB lineage: Bacteria > Desulfobacterota > Desulfuromonadia > Desulfuromonadales > JBFHXN01 > JBFHXN01. Next base: position 4,233 of record JBFHXN010000099.1, read on the forward strand.
TTTTCACCAAAACTGTAAAGCAGGTGTAAATCACAGACGTCGGCCAGCTTTACAGTCATCCGCCTCAACACACATACAAACTCTTGTTTTTATTGATGTTTTTGTTTTGGCACGCGTGATGCTAAGAGATTACCAACAAAACATTCTCACAAAACACAAAACCAGCACCGCCTTCGAATCGAAAGACAACACCATGACCGAGAAAACCATCTCAAGCATACTGCTCCTGCTTTGTCTGGGCTCCCCGGTCGCAGCCCTCGAATTGACCAGCTTCCCAGGATGCGGCCAGGTCGCCCATCATCTCCCCTTCTCGCAAGGGGATGAGCTTTCCAGCCCCTATCAGGCCCTGCCCTCACCCGGCAAAAACGCCTTTCTCCTCGGAGAAAGAGAATTGAGCATCATCCGCGGAGCCTTCATTCCGGCCACCTCGGCAAGGCGCCCAGGGCCCCCCGCTCCGGAGGCCATCATTCTCTGGGACGAGGCTTCGGCAAACAACCCGTCCATGAACGTGTCCCTGGGACACAACAATGTGGCGGTTAACATACTGACTCGCAGCGTGCACTAAATCGAAATCAGGAAAGGAGGTGAAATCGTGAAACATGCGCAGGTCGCCCTAGCTCTTGCTCTATTGGCCTCGCCCCTGAGCCTGCCCGGGGAGGGCCTGGCCAAAGACGAGGCACCCGGGCCGGGGCAGCCTCAGCTGGTCAACCGCACCGAGATCTCGGAGCGGGCCCTCTCGGGGGCAACAGGAATGATCGGTATCAACATGGCCGCCGGCGACACCAACGTACAGACCAACATCCGGGCCATCGTCGTCGGGGGCGAAGCGGCATCTGATGCCCGTTCCGAGCAGAAGGCCAGCGGGTCGGCACCGGCTCTCCCTTCCCGCCAGGAAAACATCATCAGCGGAGGGGCCTTCTCGGGGGCAGTCGGGATCATCGGTGTCAACCAGAGCGCCGGTTACGGCAACACCCAGGGCAATCTCCTGGCCATCGGCCTGGGAGGCGAGGCGCTCCCTGCCAGCAGCACCGACCTGCAGTCAACCCGCAGCAACGCCGCGGAGCCTGCTCCGGCGGTTCAGGGAACACGCAGCGACATCATCGGAGCACAGGCCTTCTCCGGGGCCCGGGGCGTGATTCAGGTCAACCAGTCGGCAGGGAACGCCAACCAGGTCACCAACGCAATGGGAATCAATGTCCGGTCAATGTCGGTTCATTGACCACCAACCACCAAATGAACAAAAGGAGGATCCACCATGAAACGGCTTTTGTCTCTTTTCTCGGCTACCGCACTGATCCTGGCCCCCTCGCTTCTCATCGCCGGCGAGGATGGCAATTACCGCATCTCCCAGTCTCTGGAGGAGCATGCCAACATCTCCTATGAGAACAACATCGACGTCAGCCTCTCCAACGACACTTCCAAAAAGGTCGATGTGAACCTGAAGGTGGTCGGCGGGGAAGATGTCACCCAAACCACCACAAACACCAGCGAGCAATCGATCAGCGTGAGCTTGACCACAGAGGAGCCTGCCGAGCAGAATGGCGGCGAGATCGTGACCGAAGACGCCCACCTTCCGGGTGATTTCGAAGGCACCCTTACCGTGACCCAAACAGAAACCGAAACCCAGACCTTCCCCGCCCTGCGGGTGGACGGGATGTCCTCGGCGGTCATCGACAACAAGCAGATCCTGAACAAAAACGACGTGGCCAACGTCAAGAACACCAATAAGGCCGTGATGCAGGGCGACGCCCTCAAGAATGCCGAGGGCAACATGGGCGCCAACGTCGCCGCCGGCGACAACAATGCCCAGGACAACCTCACCGCCATCGCCTACACCCAGAAGAATAACTCTTTCGTCGACGCCGAAGTCTACAAGCTCCAGCTGAGCGTCGAGAACGAAACCTGCAACCTCGGGGCGACCAATGACGCCTCCCTGGGCGGCAATGCCCTCATGGGCGCCAAGGGGAACATCGGGGCCAACGTGGCATCCGGCAACAACAACGCCCAGAGCAACATGACCGCCATCAGCGTCGGCCCCTCCAAGGTCGGGATCGCCAGCGCCGGCGTCAAGCAGGAAGCGGCCTTCAACCAGACCAGCAACATGCCGCACGCCAAACTGGCCGTCGAGCAGGCCCAGTTCTCCGTCGGCATCAACCTCGAGGGGAACTATGCTGGCCAGTCCGACCAGATCGGCAACGTCTATCCCGACATCTGGACCAACGAAATGGGCGATTCCCCCCTGCATCCCAATGGAACCGACGATGTCTTCTTCGGGCATGTCGACTTGGACAGCCAGGCCCAGGGCGCCCAGGACCTGAATGGCGACGGCGGGGCTCTCGCCTTCAATGAAGCGGGCGAAATCGCCTTGAGTGGTACTGTCTCCGGCAACATCCCCGTCTTTTTCTGCGAGTACGCCCCCACGACCAACACGGCTTCCCTGACCGGCAGCGCCCTTATGGGAGCCAAGGGGAACATCGGGGTCAACGTGGCCGCAGGCACTGGCAATCTCCAGGCCAACGGTCTTTCCATCTCCGCTCTGCTCAGCACCTCCGGCGGAATGGAGTAATCCGATCGGATGAGAAAAGGCACCGGCGCTTCGGCGCCGGTGCCCATTTTGTCTTTCAGAGCGCAGGGAGGCATCGAGGCTATGTGGTTCAAAAGGGCGGTACTGATCCTGACTCTTTTGCTGATGTCGTTCCCGGTCATGGGGGCCGAGTTTCATGTTCGCGTCGGCTCCCAGGGCTGGATCGTCAACAAACCGGTCATGACCATGAAGGAGATGCGCTTCAAGGATATCGTTCGCCAGCGCACCGACTTCAGCTGCGGGGCAGCGGCCCTGGCCACCGTTCTCAAGCACTATTACGGGCGGACCGACATCGGCGAGGAAGAAATCGTCCAATGGCTCCTTCGAAACAGCGACGAGGAAACCATCCGCCGCCAAGGATTTTCCCTCCTCGACCTCAAGCGCTATGCCCTTGACCTCGGCTACCGGGCCGAAGGCTATCGCGTCACCCCGGAACAACTGGAGAAGATCAACCTCCCCACCATCATCCTGCTCACGGTCAAGGGCTACTCCCATTTCGTGGTTCTCAAGGGAGTGAAAGGAAAGAAGGCCTACATCGCTGATCCGGCCCTGGGTCGCAGGACCATCACCCTGACCGAGCTTGCCGAATCCTGGAACGGCCTGGTCTTCGCCGTTTTCGGACAGGACAGGAACCCCGACTACGACCTCTTCAGCGGGGCACCGACGGTGACCAAGTCGGAGGTCTGGCGATTGAACGACTTGTTGATGCGAAACCTCTTTATCAACCCTTCCGAATTCATCAGATAGGAGCATGCGAACCATGACTCTGAAATCACCTGCAACAATGAGAGCCCTGCTGTCGGCAGCGGCCTGTCTGCTCTTTCTGCTCCCCCAGGCCAGTCTTGCCGCCGATGACCCCTGGGGGGAGTTGGAGCAGTTCCAGCTGGCGACCGACGATTCCCTGGAAAAGATGCGTGGAAAGTATTTTGACGTCTTTTTCTCCATCAACTTCACAGGCCGCTGGGGGCAGACCCAGACCCCTTCGGCCAACCTGAGCTACGAAGTCGGCCTCGGGTCCTCCATGGCCTCAAACGGTCAGTTTTCCTTCACTCTGCTGCCGGGCAGCGGTTCGACCGCCCAGATCCCTTCCTCGGCGACACTCCTGCCTTCAGGGGGTGACGATTCTGCAATAGCCCAGGTCGACAACGGCGGCGCCTTCGATGCGGTCAGCAGTTCCGCCTCCATCGGCGGCGGCAGCGGAGGGCTACTGAG
>JBFHXN010000100.1:0-8011 GCA_041598955.1 Desulfuromonadales bacterium
CTATGGAACCGAAACTCCCCAAGGGGTACGAGCCCCAAGAGGTCGAAGGACGATGGTACGCCGCCTGGGAACAGGGGGGCCTGTTTCATGCCGACGAGACATCCTCCCGGCCTCACTACTCCATCGTCATTCCTCCGCCCAACGTGACGGGGGTTCTCCACATGGGGCACGCACTCAACAATACCCTTCAGGATATTCTGGTGCGCTGGAAACGGATGACCGGCCACGAGGTCCTCTGGATGCCCGGTACCGACCATGCGGGGATCGCCACCCAGAACGTGGTCGAAAAGCAGCTCTCCTCCCAGGGGATGGATCGCCACGCATTGGGACGGGAAAAATTCGTGGAAAGGGTCTGGCAGTGGCGCCAGGAGTCAGGAGGGCAGATCATCAACCAGCTCAAGCGGCTGGGGGCCTCCTGTGACTGGGAGAGGGAGCGCTTCACCATGGACGAGGGGCTCTCCCAGGCGGTGCGCGAGGTTTTCGTGCGCCTTTTCGAGGATGGGCTCATTTATCGGGACAATCGGCTGATCAACTGGTGCCCCCGTTGCCACACGGCCCTCTCCGACCTCGAGGTCGAACATGAGGAGAAGAAGGGACACCTCTGGCACCTGCGATATCCCGTTGTCGGTACGGACCGCTTCCTGGTGGTCGCCACCACCCGTCCCGAGACCATGCTGGGGGATACGGCGGTGGCGGTAAATCCCGAAGACGAGCGCTACCGGGACCTCATCGGGCAGAGGATCCTGCTGCCACTGGTCAACCGGGAGATTCCCATCATCGCCGACGACTACGTCGATCGGGAGTTCGGCAGCGGCGCTGTCAAAATCACTCCCGCCCACGATTTCAACGACTTCGAAGTCGGCAAGCGCCATGATCTCCCCCTCGTCAACATCTTCGACGAGTCGGTGGTGGTCAACGAAAACGGCGGGCCCTACGCCGGACAGGAGCGCTACGAGGCCCGGGCCAACGTGGTCGCCGACCTGGAGAACCAGGGGCTGCTCGAGAAGGTCGACGATTATGGCAATGCCGTGGGGGAGTGCTATCGCTGCCGATCGGTCATCGAACCCTACATGAGCAAGCAGTGGTACGTGAAGGTCAAGCCTCTGGCCGAGGAAGCCATCAAGGCGGTGCAGGATGGCCGCACCCGCATCGTTCCGGAGCAGTGGGAGAAGACCTATTTCGAGTGGATGTTCAACATCCAGGACTGGTGCATCAGCCGTCAGATCTGGTGGGGGCACAGGATTCCCGCCTGGTTCTGCGACGACTGTGACCAGATCACCGTCTCCCGGGAGGACGTGACCCTCTGCGGCCACTGCGGCTCCAGTCGGGTCCGGCAGGAGACAGATGTTCTCGACACCTGGTTCTCCTCGGCCCTGTGGCCCTTCTCCACCATGGGATGGCCTGAACGGACGGAGACCCTCGCCAAGTTCTATCCCACCTCCTGCTTGATCACCGGCTTCGACATCCTCTTTTTCTGGGTGGCCCGGATGCTGATGATGGGGCTCAAGTTCATGGGGGAAACCCCTTTCAGGGATGTCTATATCCACGCCCTGGTTCGCGACGCCCAGGGGCAGAAGATGAGCAAGAGCAAGGGGAACGTCATCGATCCCCTTCATGTCATCGACGAATACGGCGCCGACGCTTTCCGATTCACCCTGGCGGCTTTCGCCGCCATGGGGCGCGACATCAAGCTCTCCACCGAAAGGATTGCCGGTTACAAGGCCTTCGCCAACAAACTCTGGAACGCCGCCCGTTTCGCCCTGATGAACCTCGAGGGGTTCGATCCCGCCGCCATCGATCTCGACCGTTCAGACCTCTCCCTGGCCGACCGCTGGATTCTGGCCCAGTTGGCCGAGGTGGAGTTGGAGACCGGCCGCGCCCTGGGGGCCTACCGTTTCAATGAGACTGCGAACCTGCTCTATGCCTTTACCTGGAACAGCTTCTGCGACTGGTACATCGAACTGGCCAAGGAGGATCTCTACGGCACGGACGAGGCCGCACGCGAAAGGGCGCAGGGGGTTCTTTACACGGTTCTCGAGCGCCTTCTGCGGCTCCTTCATCCTCTGATGCCCTTCATCACGGAAGAAATCTGGCAGAGCCTGCCGGGAGAGCGCCCTGTCCGTTTCCTGATGGAGGCTTCCTATCCGGCAGGTGGAGGGATTCCGGTCGATACCGTTGGGGCGGTGAAGATGGAGCAGGTCATGGCGGTGGTGCGGGCCATCCGTAACATCCGAGGTGAGATGAACGTTCCCCCGGGCAAAGGAATCTCCGCGGTGCTCGATTGCAAATCGGAAGCGACCGCCCTGGTGCTTCGGGAGAACGAAGGATACCTTCGGGCCCTCGCCCGGGTCGACAATCTCTCCGCCGCGGTCGGTGTCAGCCGTCCGGAGAAGGCAGCCACCCAAGTGGCAGGGGACGTGGAGGTTCTGCTTCCTTTGGCCGGGCTGGTCGACATTGAGGAGGAAGAGCGACGGCTGGAGAAGGAGATCGCCAAGGTGGCCAAGGATGTAGAGATGTTCGCCAAGAAACTCTCGAATGAGAAGTTCGTGGCCAACGCACCCCCCGAGGTCCTTGAAAAGGATCGTGGAAAACTGAGGGCCGGCGAAGAGAAGTTGGGCATCCTGCAGGGGAGCCTGGAAAAAATCCGCGAACTCATGTAGTTTGCGGGAATCTTGGGGTTCAGAAAAAGCCGGGGGCGCTCCCCCGGCTTTTTTGTTTTCCGATACCCCGAGACCTGGACAACTCATCTATTCAGGTGCCTGTGATTTTTATGCACCCTCAATGCCCTGGGATCTCCCCCAACGGTCCCCCCTCTGGGGCCTCGGGGCAGGGAAGACGGATATCTTCCCTATACCCCTTTTAGGATCAATCATCCGTTAGGGGTTTTGTTAAAACAAAAAGCTCAATAAAAACAAAAGGATGGGAGCCGATGGCCTCTTGGCATAAGGGATGCTAAGAAGAGTGGGCAGGGAGGGTAGGTTTCAGGCAACCTGAATGCAGAGGAAAGGGGGACATCATGAAATCCAGCGCTCGCATCATCGGTCTCGGAATCGCCATGCTCGGTGGGGTCGTTCCCGCATACGCCTCCGCGGGGGGGACGGGTTCAGGAGTAGAGCTCATCTCATGGCTCTTCATCGGATTCTTTGCCCTGGTAGTCCTTGGGCAACTCGTGCCGGCGGTGGTGATGTTGCTGGGCATGGCCCGGGGGATTGCCGGAAGCGAGAAGGCCCCTGAAGAGATCCCCGTGATAGCCGGGGAAAAGATTCCCCGCTAACCGCCGGGGAAATATGGGGATCAGTCATTCGCCGTCCGCCCGGCAGGAACCCTGTCGGGCGGGTTCTTTCCAGGAGCAAAGGAGAAGAGAGATGAAGCCAGCGACATGTTTTGGAATGACCCTCCTGTTTCTTTCCACGGTGGTGTCGGTGATGGCCTACTCCGATCACCTGCGGGGGGTGGGCGGCATTGTCATCGGAATATTCCTCGCCTATTGTGCCATCATCGTTGTCGCCCAACTCTATGCGGCCTTGTCGGCACTTCGAGGGATTCTGGAAGAGAATACGGAGCAGAGGCAAAACCCGAAGAAGGTTCCTCTGCCCTGACATAAACCTATATTTCCGACGGAGCGGAGGCAGCCCATGCGCCTGAAGCTCATCACCAAGTACACTATCGTCACCAGCATCGTGCTGCTGGTGACCATGGCCCTGTTTGCCATCACCAACATGAGCGCCCTGAAGAGAACCTTTCTGCAGGAGGCGGTCACCAATGTCGACAACCTGAGCGAAACCCTCATTCGCACCACCCACTACCAGATGCTCGAGGACGACCGCAAGAGGGTCTACCAGATGATCCAAGAGGTCGGCACCCAGAAGGGAATCGAGCATATCCGACTTATTAACAAGGAGGGGGCGATCATCTTCTCCACCGAGCGCTCCGAGATCGGAAGCCAGCTCGACAAGAATGCCGAGGCCTGCAACATGTGTCACGCCGAGGAGATCCCCCTGACCCACGCATCCACCATGAGCCGCAGTCGCCTTTTCCAGAATCGGCGCGGCGAGGATGTGCTCGGCATGGCCAAGGGGGTCTACGGGGTCAAGGGCTGCTACACGGCCGAATGCCATGTACACCAGGAAAACGCACAGATCCTGGGAGTGCTGGATGTCATTGTCTCTCTCGACGAGATGAATGCCCGGGTGGCGACCTATCGCAACAATGTCATCATCCTCACCTTTGTCCTTCTGCTTCTTGTTTTTCTCTGTCTGACCCTGCTGACCCAGAAGATGGTCAACCAACCGGTCCACCGTTTGCTTCGGCATGTGCGGGAGATGGCGCGGGGGAATCTCCGGGCCCAGGTGGAGCGCATTCCTGACGATGAACTGGGGGAACTGGCCTCAGCCTTCAATGATATGGCCAAAACCCTCGACTATACGCAAGAGGAATTGATCCGGTCGGCCCAGACCCTGGAGGCTCGCGTCGAGGAGCGCACCACCGAAAATCTTGCAATGCAGGCCAGGCTCCTTCGATCCGAGAAGCTCGCCTCCCTCGGGGAGTTGGTGGCCGGCATCGCCCACGAGATCAACAATCCCCTCACCAGTGTTCTCATGTATGCGTCCATCTGCCTCGAAGACTCTCGGCTCCCCATGGCTCTGCGGGGGGATATGTCCACCGTCCTCTCGGAGACCCAGCGCTGCGCGGAGATCGTGAGGGGACTCCTCGATTTTTCTCGGGAATCGGTGGCGCAGAAGAGACCGGAGTCGGTCAACCGTATCCTCGACAAGACCCTGACCCTGGTCCAGAGCCAGGCCATTTTTCACAATATTCAACTGGTGAGGGAGTTTACCGAGGAGCTGCCGGCTGTTTGCCTCGATCCGGGGAAGATGGAACAGGTCTTCATGAATCTGGTGATGAACGCAATCCAGGCCATGGAGGGAGGGGGGGTGCTCACCGTGGGAACCGGCTTCGCTCTTCGGGAGGAGAGGGTTTTCGTCAGGGTCAGCGACAGCGGCTGCGGGATCCCCGAGGAAAACCTCGAGAAGATCTTCGATCCCTTCTATACAACAAAGGACCATTGCGGCACTGGATTGGGGCTTTCCGTCTCCTACGGGATCGTGGAGAGCCACGGGGGGCAGATCGAGGTGGAGAGCAGGGTAGGGGCGGGGGCGAGTTTTACGGTGAAGTTGCCCGCGGTTCTGGAAAAGGGGAATGACGTTGCGGGTAAGGAACCAACGACCGGTGGACCTTCTCCGGTCTTGACCAGCTGAGAAAAGCACCACCCCGGGTATGAATGATCATAGTGACGGGCTCAGAACTCGGGGCGCTCCCTGGCCGATATGTTCTGCTTTTTCAGCAGTGCCTGAAAGTTTGGACGCAACATCCCCACCTCCTCAGCCGCCCGGCTGATATTCCATCCGTTGTTCCTCAGGGCGTTCAGGATGAAGGCCCTTTCCACAGGCAGTACCGCCTGCTCCCGCAGTCTTTTCTTCTCCTCCTTGAGCTCTTCGGTGTTCCGGGGAACCTGTGCCGTTTCCTCCATCGATTCATCCAATGTCGTGGGAAGAAGTTCCAGGTCTTCCACGTGGATCATCTCCCCCTCAGCCAGCACCACGGCCCTCTCGACGATGTTTTCGATCTCCCGGACATTCCCGGGAAAGGGGTGGCGTCGAAGCAGTTCCAGGGCTTCGGGGTGCCAACCGGCGAGTTTTTTACCCAGGGCGAGAGTGAACTTGTTCAGGAAATGGTTGAGCAGCAGGTGGAGGTCTCCCCGGCGCTCCCGAAGGGGGGGGAGGTTGATCGGGATTGTGTTGAGGCGGAAGTAGAGATCCTCCCGAAAGGTTTTGGCCGTCATCATCTCCTTGAGGTTTCTGTTGGATGCGGCCACCAGGCGGATGTCGATGGGGACAGGGGAGGTAGCTCCAATGGGGGTCACCTCCCTCTGCTGAAGGGTACGCAGCAGCTTGGCCTGGGTGGATAGCCCGATGTTGGAGATCTCGTCCAGAAAAAGTGTCCCGCCGTCCGCCACCTTGAAAAATCCGGAGCGGGCATGGGTCGCTCCTGTGAAGGATCCTTTTTCATGGCCGAAGAGTTCGCTCTCGAGAAGGCTCTCCGCCAGGGAGGTGCAATCGACGGCGACGAAAGGCCGGTTCCTGCGAGGGCTGTTCTGGTGTATCGCACGGGCCACAAGTTCTTTTCCCGTGCCGCTCTCCCCCGAAATCAGGACGGTGCTGTCCGTGGGTGCCACCTGGAGGATTCGTCGATAGACTTTCTGCATCTGGCTGCTCTCGCCGATGAAGAAATCGAGGCCCGCCGTGTCCCGGATGCTTCTCCCGATGGGCTCCCGGGAAGGCATAGGGGGCCTGCTCTCGAGTGCCTTACAGGCTTTCTGGAGAACCTGTTCGGGGGTAAAGGGTTTTGAGAGGTATTCAAAGGCGCCGGTCTTCATGGCCTCGACTGCCGTCTCGACGGTGGCATAACCGGTGATGATCATGACCGGCACGTCCGGTTGCAGGATCTTGATGGTCTTGAGGACTTCGAGGCCGTTCATTCCCGGCATCTTGAGGTCGGTAATCACCAGGTCGAAATCGTCTTCCTGGAGTTTTTCCAGAGCGGCATGGCCGTTGGCCGCGAGGTCGACCCGGAATTCTCTTTTTTCAAGGATCCGGCGCATCCCTTCCCGGATGGCCGTCTCATCGTCCACAACCAAAATTCGTGCATTCTTCATGTCTGCTCCCTTCCTTCCTCTCGGCGAGGGTGGGTGACTGGTCTTAAAATTAGAAATATTTTACAAACAGAACCCTGCCAAGGCAACCCCCCGCCTGCAGAATGAGCCCGAGTCCATGTCCTGTGGAGGAAAGGAATTCGTCTGGATGTGCAAATGAGGCACCTCTCCGGCAAAGGGTTATCCAGAAGAATAGATTTTTCATACGAAGGGAGTATGGGTAAAAAGACATGATATTACAGGTTGTTGCAGCAATCCATTGGTTTGGTGGTGATGGAAGGAAGGGGGGACGGTGCCTCCTTTCTCTATACAACTGGGGAATTCCTGGAGAGGAGTGAAACCTCGGGGAAATTAATAAATAGACGTAAAAACAGATACCTGAGAGGTGGCTGGCGGCGGTTGAATCCCTTTGGCACATCCGGTGCAATTTCATTGGGCGAAAGTAATGCTCGAAACTGCGAATCCGTCCATTCCCGTGACGGAAAAGAAAGGGGGATGTCATGAAAGCCAAAACCATCGCAACCGCCGCCGCCAGTTTCTTCGCCACGGTCACCCCGGTGCTCGCCGCTACGGGCCTCAGGGTAGACAACAGCGGTCTGGTCGTCTGGGCCTTTCTCGGCCTCTGTGCCCTGATCGTGCTCGCCCAGCTGATGCCGGCCATCTTCCTGCTCTTCGGCATGGTCAGAGGGATTGTTCAGGGTGAAAAGAAAGAGGTTGAGGTCTCCGCCGAGTAAGGGCCCGATGCGCTGTCGCGGCCCTGTAAGACTTCCGAATGACGAAATGGAAAGGGGGAGCCAGAAGGTGAGTCGAATTGACCTTATCAAAAGAATCGTGGGATGCCTGTTGCTGGTGCCGGCCTTGACCGCCTTGCCGGTCTGGGCCGGGGCAGGAGGCGACGGAGCCTGCCTGGAATGCCACGGTGACTCCGGTAGCGTGGGGGAGATGTTGGCCATCGACCGGGGGGACTATGCCGGTACCCCCCACGCCGAAATGGGATGTTCCGCCTGTCACGTCTCGGTCTCCGGCTCTCACCCTGATGATGGGAATATCCCGTCCAAGGCGACTTGCGAAGATTGCCATCAGGAGGTTGCACGGGAATACGCAGCGAGTTCTCATGGTGGCTACGCCGCCTGTCGGGATTGTCACGACCCTCATTCCGTGCGGTGGGTCACGGAAGTCTCCGGATACGACCTGAACCGCCCTTGCGCCGCCTGTCACGAAGATCAGGAGATGAACACCCTTCATGCCCAGTGGCTTCCCCAGGCGCAGCTTCACATGGGGGCCCTCTCCTGCATAACC
>JBFHXN010000101.1:0-7982 GCA_041598955.1 Desulfuromonadales bacterium
GCACAGCACCGCCGAGAGCCACCACCGGGCCATGGTGGTCGAGGTGATGGGGCGGGATGCGGGATGGATCGCCATCGAGTCGGGACTGGCCGGTTCGGCCGATGTCATTCTCGTCCCCGAAATCCCCTTCGATTTCAAGGCGGTCTGTGCCGCCATCGAAGGGCGCCGGGCCAGGGGAAGCCGTTTTTCAATCGTGGTCGTGGCCGAGGGGGCGGCCCAGGCGGGCGGAGGGCAGGTGGTGCAGGCGACCGCCGCGGAGAATCTCGGTGTCCAGCGCCTGGGTGGGGTCGGTCGCATGGTGGCCGACGGGATCGAGAAATGTCTCTCCATGGAGACCCGCGTGGTGGTGCTGGGGCACGTTCAGCGAGGAGGAACCCCCTCCCACACCGACCGGCTGCTCGGATCCCGGTTCGGGGTCAAGGCCGCTGAGCTGGTGGCCCGGGGGGAGTTCGGGAAAATGGTGGCCCTGAAGGGAACCAGGATCGAGGCCGTTCCCCTGGAGGAGGCCATCGGGGCTCTCAACCTGCTCGACCCGGCTGGAGAGCTCGTCACAACGGCGGAGGCTCTCGGCATCTGCATGGGGCGCTGAGAGCCGCCCGCCCCTCCGCCCACGAAAAAGGCCCGCTTGAAAGCGGGCCTTTTTCGTTGCTGGTCAACCCTGGGAGGGTGGGTTGAATCAGGCGGCTATTCGCCCATCCCTGACCTCGATGACGGTCTGGGCCAGGGCCGAGATGGCAGGGTTGTGGGTCACAAGCACCACGGTCCGGCCGAGGCCGTGCAGTTGCTGGAGCAGTTGAAGGATTTCGGCTTCGGCCGCCGAGTCGAGGTTCCCTGTCGGCTCGTCGAGGAGCAGGAGGTCGGGGTCGTTGGCCAGGGCCCGGGCGATGGCCACCCGTTGCTGCTGCCCCCCGGAGAGCTCTCCGGGCCTGGCGTTCCAGCGGTCGGCGAGGCCGACCCTGGCCAGCAGTTCAAGGGCCCTCTCCTTGGATCCCGCCTTGTTTTGCCCGGCAAAGAGCATGGCGGTTTCGATGTTTTCCAGGGCGGTGAGGTTGCGCAGGAGGTTGAAGAACTGGAAGACGAAACCGATTTTGGTCGCCCGGAGGTGGGCCAGGCCACGGTGGTCGAGGGCGCCGAGGTGGGTCTCGTCCAGGTGGACTGTTCCTCCGCTGGGGCGGTCAAGGCCGCCGATGAGGTGCATCAGGGTGCTCTTGCCGTGGCCGGAGGGTCCGACGATACAGGTGAAGGACCCTCTGGGGATGGCCAGGGTGATGCCCCGCAGGGCATGAGTGGCCGATGCACCCGAGCCGTAGGTCTTGGTGAGATTTTCGCAGCGGATCAGGATGTCATTCATAGCTGATGGCCTCCACGGGAGTCAGCCGGGCCGCTCGCCAGGCCGGGTAAAGGCCGGCCAGGGTGGCGACGAGGGTTGAGAAGGCAATCGCTCCGACGATCATGACAGGATCGACGAGACTGCCGCTGCCGCTCCCCTTGACGAAGGCGGTGAAATGATTCTGGGCGATGTAAGGGGTGGCGAGGGCCGAGAAGAGAAGACCGACGAGAACGCCGGCCCCTCCTCCCAGGATGCCGTAGATCCCCGATTCGACCAGAAAGAGGCTGAAGATGGTGCGGCGGGTGGCTCCCAGGGCCTGCAGGATGCCGATTTCCCGTTTTCGTTCGTAGGTGGCCGTCAGCATGGTGTTGATGATTCCGAAGGCCGCGGCCAGTACCGCCACGGCGGCGACGAGCTGCAGGGTGATATTGACCGTCCCGACGATGCCGAGGACCGATTGGAGCATCTGCTTGTCGGAGACAACCCCAAGGTTGACCTCCTCCCGGATGCGCAGGGCGTAGTTTTCCAATTGCTCGAGGTCGGCGACCCGGACCGCCACGTAGGAGACCAGGTCTTTCTGTTGGTAGAGGCGTTGGGCGACCGGCAGGGGGAGGAAGAGGGCGAGGTCGTCCTTGCCTCCGGTCTCGGCCAGAATTCCGAGCAGGGGGAGCCTCTCCCCCCGTATGGTCAGCTCGGATCCTACCTCGAGGTTGAACTGGTCGGCGACGGCGGCTCCTGCGACGATCCCTTCCTGGTCGAAGGAGTCGAAATAGGAGCCCCGGTCGAGACGCCAACCCTTGAAGGGGAGGGTCTCCTGCGGAAGGATGCCGACGACGGATACGGGGCGGTTGCGAAGGGCCGTCCGCTCGGCGAGAAAGGGGAGGGCGGTCACCCCTTCGATGGCGCGGATTTTCGCCACTTCGTCTCCGGTGATGTTGGTGGGAAGCTGTTCACCGGTGAGGATCGAGACCTGCTCGTAGGCGCAGGAACCCTTGGGCGTGACCACCAGGTTGGCTCCCAGGGCTGCCGCCTCTCGACGGATCTCCGATTTCAGGCTTCCCCCCAGGGCGAGAAAGGTGAAGCAGGCGGCGATGCCGATGGTGATGCCGAGAAGGGTGAAAAGGAAGCGTCCCCGGCGGCGGGTCAGGTTGCTGAAGACGAGGCCGGCCCGGGTCATCCCTGGCCTCCCAGCGTGTGGTTGCGCACCACCTCCACGCTTTGGGCGGAGAAGATGTAGTAGGGGCCGGAACGGACGAACTCCCCGGTCACCAGAACCTCATCCCCCAGGGCGGGGAGTTTCCCCTGCATGCGCACCGGAAGGAGCAGTTTGTTGCAGTTGGGGGTCTGGCACTGCAGTTCCTTGATGTCCATGATGCCGAAGATGCTCGGGTCCTGGGGGGCGAAGGCTCCCGTGACCCCCTTCAGGGTGAGGGTGCCGGTAAAGGCGCCGGGGTCGGCGCCGACGTCGTTGACATGGAGGGGGGTGGAACCGTTGCCGGTCAGAATGAACAGTGCCGCGAGAAGGACCAGAATCAGGCCCGTGGTGGCGAGAAGGTATTTTTTCATGACGAACTCCCATGGGATATGGTCGTGCGGGCGCAAGGCGTCGATAGGCGCCAATGGGTCGAAAGATGCCCTGAATGCCGGGAATGGTGAGGAGCGGAACGTCGGAAGGGTGCGTCAGGTCTGTTCTGGGGGGTAGTCGATGGCGCCGGGGAAGCCTCCCGGTGCCCTGAGGAGGATGCCAGGAAAAGGAAGGGATCCGATGGCAGCCGTTAGGGGGATGTCGGAGAGGGGGGGAAGCATCAGGGTGAAGCAGAAGAGGCAGGAACACCCGGGATCGGGACAGGTGACGGGCGGGGAATCCTGCTCCTGCTCCCCGTGGTCGCAGCAGGTCTGTGCGGCCTCTGCCTGGTCAGCCATGGCAACCAGGGTGGACCCGAGCCCACCCATCCCGAGGGCGCAGGCCAGCAGGAGAAGGGGGGCGACTTTTTTGAGGAGAGGCAGGCGCATTTCATTAATCTAGGGGGAAGGGGTGTCTGCTGTCAAGTCGCATAGCCCAGGGCGGGGGAAAAGGCTTCAGGGCCTTGTCGGGAGGCGGACCAGGTAGGTGGTGACGGCAAGGGCGATCCCGAAGAGCAGAATCTGAACCCAGAGGATGGGGACAAACAGCAGGGCTGAGGTGGGCAGGGTCAGCCAGAGCATGAGAAGGGCGTTTCGCTTGGCCCGGCGGGGGATCCCTTCGCCGTCGAGATAGCCCTGCAGCGTGGAACCGAAGCGAGGGTGTTCCAGGAGCCAGCGGTGACACCTCTCGGAACTGCGGGCGAAACAGGCGGCGGCGAGTAGCAGCAGAGGCACCGTGGGAAGCAGGGGGAGGAAGAGGCCGAGTATTCCCAGGGCGGTGCTGCCCAGGCCGATGCCGAACAGGGTCCAGCGCAGCAGCGGCCCGGTCGGGGAGGATCTCTGAATGTTTTCCCGACAGTCCATTTCACTTCCTGGTCTGGTATTTCTCGCCGGCGAGCAATTTTTCTGCTGTCATCATAAGGGGAAAGGGTTCCCCTGGGCAACCGGCCCGTGAAAATCCAGAAATCTGGAA
This sequence comes from Desulfuromonadales bacterium, assembly GCA_041598955.1. Classification (GTDB taxonomy): domain Bacteria; phylum Desulfobacterota; class Desulfuromonadia; order Desulfuromonadales; family JBFHXN01; genus JBFHXN01. Next base: position 3,927 of record JBFHXN010000101.1, read on the forward strand.
ACGCCACCGGGGGCATAGAGATGAATTCCCTTGACAAGGTCGTCGGGGAAGGATGAAGTAGGCCCGCAAAATTTCGATCCAGACAGCCCATCCCCTTGCTTCCCGAGGATTTTCCATCATGACCTCCCCTTCCACAGCCCTCACCCTGCGGCGCTCCGAGATCGCCTCCTGGCTCCTCGCAGCGCTGACCCTGGTGCTGGTGGTCAAAATTCATCTGCTGGCGGCCCTCTTCGCCGGGCTGCTCGTCTTTGAGCTGGTTCACGTTCTGGTGCCCATCCTCCACCTGGAGCGTCTCGCAGGGAACAGGGCCAAGCTGGTTTCCGTGGCCCTGCTCTCGACCTTGATCGTCGGCCTGCTCACCGTGGCGATCCTCTGGGCGGTGGCGATCATCCGCGGGGGGGCGGAGAACCTTCCCCTCCTGATCAGGATGATGGCCGAGGTCCTCGAAGGGTCTCGTGACTGGCTTCCGACGGTCTTCGTCGACTACCTCCCCGAGGATATGGAGCAGCTCAAGGCCGCGGCCGTGGAATGGCTGCGGGGGCATGCGGGAGACCTGAAGGTGGTCGGGCGGGAAACCCTGAGGACCGTGGCCCACATGATCATCGGGATGGTGGTCGGGGCCATGCTCTCCCTGCGGGAGGTCCTCCCGGGGCAGGGGAGCCTCCGCCCCCTGACCGCCGCCCTCTTCGAGCGGGCCCGGCGCTTCGGCGAGGCTTTCCGTCGCATCGTCTTCGCCCAGATCCGCATCTCGGCCCTCAACGCCTTCCTGACCTGGCTCTATCTCGGCGTCGGGCTCCCCCTATTCGGGGTCTCTCTTCCCTATACCAAAACCCTGGTCGCTGTGACCTTCATCGCGGGGCTGCTCCCCGTGATCGGGAACCTGATTTCCAATACCATCATCGTCATGGTCAGCCTGAGCTGGTCCTTCCACCTGGCAGCGGCCTCCCTGACTTTTTTGGTGATCATTCACAAACTCGAATACTTTCTCAACGCCCACATCATCGGCTCCCGCATCCAGGCCAGCGCCTGGGAGCTGCTCCTGGCCATGCTGGTCATGGAGGCGGCCTTTGGCGTCAGGGGGCTGATCGCGGCGCCGGTCTACTACGCCTACCTCAAGGACGAATTGTCCTCCCGTCACCTGATCTAGTCCCCCGATCGTTTAATTTCCTCCTTTTGGTCCCGCCCTCCCGGGTCCTGTCCGCCGTTAACGGAAGAAGCCTGCACGAGTGCAGGCTTCTTCCGTTTCATGGCAGGAAATTTCAGGGTGAGGGACCGGTTAACCCAAGGCCCCCTTTTTGGTGGCGAGAAACCGCTGGGTCTCGGCGACGATGACCCCGGAGAGGCCGATGAGGCCGATCAGGTTGGGGATGGCCATCAGGCCGTTCATCACGTCGGCGAAGTTCCAGACCAGCTCCAGTTTGATGGTGGCCCCCAGGGCGACACAGAGGGAAAAGACGACACGGTAGGGAAGCAGCGCCTTGACCCCGAGGAGGTACTCGGTGCATTTCTCCCCGTAGTAGGCCCAGCCGAGGATGGTCGAATAGGCGAAGAAGATGATGCCGAAGGAGACGATGAACCCTCCGGAATTGCCCGGCAATCCGATGTCGAAAGCCGACTTGGTGAGGGCCGAAACCTCCGTCCCCGAGTGCCAGGCCCCCGTCACGATGAGCACCAGGCCGGTCATGGTGCAGATGATGATGGTGTCGATGAAGGTGCCGGTCATGGAGACCAGGGCCTGCTCGCAGGGCTCGTTGGTCTTGGCCGCCGCCGCTGCGATGGGTGCGCTTCCCAGGCCCGACTCGTTGGAGAAGACTCCGCGGGAGACCCCTTTCTGCATGGCGAGCATGATGGTGGCGCCGATGAACCCCCCGGTGGCGGCGGTCCCGGTAAAGGCGTCGTGGAAGACCAGGGAGATGGCGCCCGGCACTTCTCCGGCGAAACGGGCCAGGATGACGAGGCAGCCCGCGACATAAATGACCGCCATGGTGGGAACCACCACGGCCGAGACGTTGCCGATCTTCTTTACGCCGCCGAGGATGACCAGCGCGGTGAAAATGGCCAGAATGACTCCCGTGATCCAGGGAGCGAGGCCGATCGATTCCTTGAGATTGCCGGCCACAGCGTTGGCCTGCACGAGGTTTCCGATGCCGAAGGCGGCGATGGAGCCGAAGAGGGCGAAGAGGACCCCGAGCCATTTCTGGCCGAGGCCCCGCTCCAGGTAGTACATGGGGCCGCCTGACATCTCTCCGTTCTCGTCGACCACCCGGTACTTGACGGCCAGCACCCCTTCTGAATATTTGGTGGCCATCCCGACGGCGGCGGTGACCCACATCCAGAAGAGGGCGCCGGGGCCGCCTACGGAGATGGCCGTGGCCACGCCGATGATGTTACCGGTGCCGATGGTGGCCGCCAGGGCGATCATCAGGGCTTTGAAGTGGCTGATATCCCCCTGCTCGTCCGATTTGGGTCGCACAAAGGTTTCCCTCAGTGCGTGGGTCAGCATGGTGACCTGGATGCCGCGCAGTCGTACGGTAAGCAGGATGCCTGTGCCGACCAGGAGTACCAGCAGGGGAACCCCCCAGACAAAGCTGCTCGCCGCGGCAAAGAAGCTGTTGAGCTGATCCATGAATACGCCTCCTTGGGTGGGTGGAAAGGCAACAACGTGCAAGGGCATGGCAAATGACGGCGAATATCATAACTCTTCGAAAGCGCTACGTCACCCATAGAAATGTTCCGACTCGGGACGTCATCGCAGAAGACCGGGCCTGGGAATAATAGCCGTATCCAGGGGGCATTGGGTGTTGTTCTGAACAAAAAAGCCAGCAGTATCGTGCTCCTTGATCAAATTAATGCTATTATTTATCCCATTGGTTGTTCGGCGAAAGGAGGCCTGTCACGGGGACGGGGTTCCATTGAATAACGGGAATGAGGATTCCCAGAAAGGCTGAGGCTTCACAGAAGGAGGTGCTGCGATGGATATTCTGCGCTGGCTGCTGGGGGATGCGTCCCGGGAGAAAAATCCGCCCCGCTGTTTCGGGTGCGGGGAATGTTGTGAGAGTTTCGGAGGGCATCTGAGAGCCTCAAAGCCCGACATCGAGAGGTGGCGCCGCCTGGGGCGAAAAGATCTGCTGAGCCGGGTCAACCGCCTCGGTTGGATCTGGACCGATCCCCGGACCGGCCGTCCTGAAAAGAAATGCCCCTTCCTCGAAAGAACCGCTCCTGACGCTGCCCACTGCGGCATTCATGAGATCAAACCCGACATCTGCCGCGCCTACCCGACCCTGGCCCACGGGAACCGGTGCCTGCGGGGGGTTTTTCTGCGAAGCTTCCCGGGGGTTTGGCAGGCCCTGGGACTGACCACCCTACCGGTTATCGGCGGATGGCTCCCCGGGGTTTGATGGATGTTGGGTGAAACCACCTGAAATCCCCATCATGCAATCTTGATGGGGATTTTTCCTTTTCAGGATTGGAAGAGGCGTCAGGCAGGAATCGGAATTTTTCCCTTTCCCTATTCATCCGTTGGTATTAGATTTGCTCCCTGACAACGGCTCCAGCCGATCCTTGAACCCGGCCCATCCTCCCAGTGGGCCTTTGCTCAGAGAAACGACAGGCCATGCTGTTCAATTCCTATATTTACATTTTTTTCTTTCTCCCCGTCTCCGCCCTGATCTATTTCGCATTGAACCGCTACCGCCTGATCCAGGCCGGAAATGCCTGGCTTGTGCTGGCGTCGCTCTTCTTCTACGCTTATTGGAACCCGGTCTTTCTTCCCCTCATCGTCGGATAGATGCTGGTGAATTACGGCATCGGCACCGTCCTGTCGCGAAATGCCCATGGCGCACAGGGTCTTCGGGGTGGGCTCTCCCGGAAAAAGATCCTCCTTTTCGGCATCGCCCTCAATCTCGGTTTTCTCGGTTATTTTAAATACGCCAATTTCTTCATGGTCAACCTCCAGTGGGCGACCGGGTGGGAGCTTTCGGCCCTGGATCTTACCCTGCCGCTGGCGATCAGCTTTTTCACCTTCCAGCAGATCGCCTACCTGGCCGACAGCTATCA
>JBFHXN010000102.1:0-7968 GCA_041598955.1 Desulfuromonadales bacterium
CCTGCCTGACTCTGTCCCTGTCGGGGAAACCCTGGAACCATGCCGTTCCGCGCCTCCCATCGCCAGCCGTTCTCTCCGCGCAGCCGAGTCCTGTTCTGCGCGTTCTCTTTTCTGTCCGGCGCGATCCTCCTCCTGCTGCTCGGTTCTCTCCAGAAAGCGGCTCTCGGTGTATCGCTGAAGAACCTTCGGGGTCATGTTCTTCCCTTTCTGGTCGGGGGGACGGCGGGGCTCTGCATCGGCCTGTGGCAACTCCGGCTGAGGGTGGCCACCTTCGAGCTCAAGAGGCGGGAGACGCAGTTGAGGTCGGTCTTCTCCGCCGCCCGGGATGTCGCCTTCGTCACCTGCGGGGTGGAGGGGGTCGAGGCCCCCATCCTCGACTACAGCCCAGGGGCCGAAAACCTCTTCGGCTACTCCCGGGAGGAGGTACTGGGGCGTCCCCTGAGCCTCTTCCATCCCCCGGATCGCCTGCAGCGGATGGCCGAGATTCTGACGAAGGTTCTCCGCGAGGGGGAGCCCTTCTCTGGAGAGGGGTTCTTTCAGAGACGCTCGGGAGAGCTCTTCCCCGCTCTTTTCACCACCTACCCGATTTTCGGGGAGGGGGGCGAGGTGACCGCCATTCTGGGGGTGGTCATCGACATCACCGAACGCAAGAAAGCGGAGGAACTCCTGCGCCTTTCCCTGGCCGAAACCCGGGAAGCCCGGGATCGGCTCGACTGCATTCTGATGTCGCTGGCCGACGGGCTTCTGGTTACCAACCGCCAGGGCCGTGTGGTTCTCCTCTCCCCCGTCGCAGCGGAACTTCTGGCCGTCGACCCCACCGGAGCGACGGGCTGCCCCGTGGGGGAACTTCTGGCCGGGGCGGGTCTGCCCCCGGAGGTGCTGGAGAGTCTGGAGGGGGGTACGGCGGCGGGGCAGGCGACTTTCCCCCTGCCCGGGACCGCGAAAGGGGGAGACCGGTTCGTCGAGGCGCGGTTCTCCTCCTTTGGTGAGGATGGCGGGCGCGCCGGGGCCCTGATCACCCTCCTCAGAGATGTGACCCGTGAGAGGGAGGTGGAGCGGATGAGAAGCGAATTCATCGCGACGGCCGCCCATCAGCTCCAGACCCCCTTGACCGTCATCCTCGGCTACTCGGAGCTCCTCCTGGGGGAGGTGAAACACCCGGAGGAGGAGCAGCGCCAGTTCCTGGCCACGGTGCAGGAGAAGGCCCAGGCTCTCTCCCGCCTCGTCGACGACATCCTCGAAGTCAGCCGTATCGAAACGGGGAGGGGAGCGCCCCTGACGCGCACCTCCAGCGACCTTTGCGTTCTCCTGCGAGAGGCGGTCTTCGCCGGGCAGAAAGCTTCGGAGCGCCACCGTTTCGAACTCGACCTTCCGGCCTCTCCCCTGCCGGTGGAGGTCGATCGGCCGAGGATACGACAGGTGCTCGATCACCTGCTGTCCAATGCCGTCAAGTATTCCCCCTCCGGGGGAACGATCCGCGTCTCTGCCTCCGCCGCTCCCGCCGGTTGCCGGGTGATCGTGCGGGACGAAGGGGTCGGAATGACCCCCGAGCAGGTGGAGAGGGTCTTCGAAAAGTTCTACCGGGCCGATGCTTCGGACACGGCCGTCTCGGGCCTGGGGCTCGGCATGGCGCTGGTTCGCCACATCGTGCGGGAGCACGGAGGAGAGGTGAATGTCGAGAGCCGAGCGGGGGAGGGAACGCAGGTGGTCTTCACCCTGCCTTCGGCCTGATCGAGGATTATTTTCGCAGCGGCCGCCGGGCCGGCCGAGGGGCCGGCGGGAGCGGCGGCACAACTGAAGAGAAAGGACAGTCAAATGAGCAAGAAGCTGATGGGATTGATCTGTGCCGCGGCCCTTCTGGCCGGGTGCCAGGGGGGGGATAAGAAGTCCCTCTCCACCGAGAAGGACCGGGAGAGTTACAGCATCGGTTTCCAGATCGGGGCCGATTTTGTCGAGCAGGGACTCGACGTCGATCCGAAGGTCCTCGCCCAGGGGATCCGGGACGCCATGGAGAAGAAGGAGGCTCTGCTCGGCGAGAAGGAGCGGGAAGAGACCCTCTCGGCCCTGCAGCGCAAGTGGATGGTGAAGCAGCAGGAGATGATGGCGGCCAGGGAAAAGGAAATGACCGAAATGGCCGGGAAGAACCTGACCGAGGGAGAGGCCTTTCTTGCCGCCAACAAGGCAAAGGAAGGGGTCAAGACCCTGGAGAGCGGCCTGCAGTACAAGGTGCTCTCGCCCGGCGAGGGGAAATCGCCCAAGGCCACCGACAAGGTGACCGTTCATTACCGCGGGACCCTGCTCGACGGGACCGAGTTCGACAGCTCCCACAAGCGGGGGGAGCCGGCCGTGTTCCAGGTCGACCAGGTCATCCCCGGCTGGACCGAGGCCCTGAAGCTGATGAAGCCGGGCGCCAAGTGGGAGCTCTACATCCCCGCCAAGCTGGCCTACGGCGAGCGCGGCGCGGGCCAGAAGATCGCCCCCAACGCGACCCTGGTCTTCGAAGTGGAACTGCTCAAGGTCAACTAGGAACCGGGTGGGAGGGAGATCTTCCGCACCCCAAAAAAAGGAAGGGCCTGCCGGTTGGCAGGCCCTTCCTTTTTTTATTCCTTCTTCTCCAGAAAGGCGCCCCTGTTGCGCCGGAGCAGCACCTCCCCGGTGCCCGTGTTGTAGATGATCTTGCGCCCGAGGTTCCCCCCGAGGTCTGAGCCGACCACGGGGATTTTCTCGGCGCCGAGCACATCCTGGGCGAGGGCGATGTTGCGCTCCCCGACCGTGATCAGACCCTGGTTCACCTGCCACATGGTGGCGCCTCCGAAGACCTTGGCCTTGAGGCGTCCCCGGGCGCTGCCGAGCTGGAGCATCTTCTCGATCAGTTTTTCAATGGCGATGTTGCCGTATTTGGGGGTTGGCAGCCCCTCTCCGTTCCAGAGGGGAAGGAGGTAGTGGTTGATGCCCCCGATGCCGGCCACCGGGTCCCAGAGGCAGACCGAGATGCAGGAGCCGAGCACCGTGGTCACCAGGTGAGGTTCGGCCTGGCAGAAAAGGGCCCCCGGATAGAGGTAGTGGGTCTTCTCCGGGGAGGGTTGCGGGGCAGGGGGACTCCCCTGGCGGGTCTGGGCGACCACTAGAATTTTTCCGGCTGATCGAAGAGAAAGAAGTTGCCGTCCTTGGCCAGAACGTCGACGGGCACGTCGGTCTGGGGCTCGGGCAGGGTGAGAGTGAAGGTGCACCCCTTGCCCCGGTCGCTTTTCAGGTCGATCCCTCCGCCGAGGAGCTCCACAAGGGCCTTGACGATGCTCAGGCCCAGGCCGTGCCCCCGGTGGCTCTTGGTGCTGCCGGCGTCGAGCTGCCGGAAGCGGTCGAAGACCGCCTCGTGGTCTTCGGGGGGAATGCCGATCCCCTGGTCCTCAACGGCGAGGACCAGGCACTGCTCCTCCACGGAGGCCCGCAGGGTGATGGTCTTCCCGCCGGGGCTGAACTCGACGGCGTTGGAAAGAAGGTTGTTGAGAACCACCTGCAGTTTTTCGGCATCGGTGACAAAAAGAAGCCCGGGGGAAACCTGCTGTTTGATCCGCAGGCCCTTCCGGGCGGCCTGGTGGGCGAAGAGCGCCACGGCCCCGCCGACGGTGGTCCCGATGTCGACGCGGCTCAGGGCCGGTTCCGTGTCCCCGGCTTCGAGTTCGGCGGCGATGAAGATGTTGCGCATCTGAAAGTCGAGATCGAAGGCCTCGCCGTGGATCATCTCGGCCATGGCCGCCGTGTCGCTGCGACCGGGGTTTTCCATGACCTGCCGGGAGAGGCCGATGATGGAGGTCAGCGGGTTGTTGATCTCGTTGCGGATGTTGGAGAGAAAGTGGGACTTGAGGGACTCGGATTCCTTGAGCTTCTGGTTCATGACCTCGAGCTTCCGGGCCATGGTCTGCAGGTCCTCGAGGGCCCTGTGGTTGAGGTCGATGCGGGCCTTGAGCTCGTCGATCAGCTGCTGGTCGGTCAATTTCTTCATGGTTTTCCACCTCGGTCCGAAGGGGGCGGGGGCCCCCCGGCGATAGGTAATGACGAAACGTGTCACCTTTCCGGCAGACAGAACGTCCGGGCCATGTCAAAAGCAAGAACCGGGCCGTCAGTGTTGTGAAAAATAGCGGCGCGAGGGGACCGGGAACCCTCGCCCCTCATCATCCGTGGCGAAGGCGGCGGGTCAGTTCCTCAACGAGCCGGGGGACGGTTCTTTCGGCCAGATCCCGGACGGCGACCTCGATCACCGTCGATTGCCGGCTGCGGGGGTCGTAGAACTCCAGGCGATAGCCGACATCCATGACCACCCCCCGGGTGGGGGCGACAATGGTCCGGCGGTAGAGGATGGTGCCGAGCAGGACCTTCTCCGGAGCCTTCTCCAGGCCGAACTTCTGGCGGAGTTCCTCGGCGCCGAGGGTTTTGAGGAGGGCGGCGGCCCGGCTGGGGTCGAGCTCCTCTCGGTCGAGGCGCAGTGACGACTGGAAAAGCCCGGCCTTCACGAGTTCTTCGGCGAAATGGGCCGCATCCTCGCCGCGGCAGATGTAGAAGGCCTCGGAGGTCTTGGCGAAGGGGCCGTAGACGAGCAGTTCGCCGCCGCCGGCGAGGTCCTCGATCTTCCCCTGGGTGAGCTCGAATTCCTTGAGGCCGTCGGCGATCCGCATGACCTGGCCGATGACGGGGCCGCAGCCGGAGAGGAGCAAGGAGAGAAGGAAAAAGCGAAGCAGGGTCGAAGTTTTCATGTCAGCACCCCCGGCAGAGTTTGTGGCAGCGCAGGCAGTTGTCGTCCTGCTGGTGAGAAGGGATCTCCTGGGCCCTGTGGCAACCGGTGCACTCGGTGTTGGTCAGGGCCTTGCGGTGAACGTCCGTATCGGTTCGGCGGGGAGAGTAGACCGAGACGCGGCTTTCACAGGCGGCCAGGAGGAGGGCGAGGAGGAGCAGAGGGAGGCGGGGGCGGTTCATGGCGGGATCCTTGATGTTTTAAGGGAGCGAGAGCCCATCGGCTGTTTGAGTCGGGAGGGGTTGTCCTGGGGGCCTTGCGTCGGTGGAGAGGATGGACCGATCATAGCACCGGCGGGGGGGAGAGCAACCCCCTTCGGCTCACCCCCCGCCCTCTGAACCATCAAATATCCCCCTGGCGAAATCTGTCCGATCTGGTAACCTATCCCCTTGCCGTTTCTTCTCCCCCCGGAAAAACCTTGAGCGGTTCGGCGGGAACGGACCCGAAAACCCCCATACGACAGGAGGAAGTCCCATGCCCAAGCAAATGGAAGTCTTCAAGTGCGCCGTCTGCGGCAACATCGTCGAGATTCTCCACGGCGGCGCCGGCGCCCTGGTCTGCTGCAACGCACCGATGCAGCTGATGACCGAAAATACCGTCGATGCGGCCAAGGAGAAGCACGTGCCGGTCATCGAGATCGGCGCCGGTTCCATCACCGTCAAGGTCGGCAGCGTGCCCCATCCTATGGAGGAGAAGCACTACATCGAATGGGTGGAGCTGATCGCCGACGGCAAGGTCTATCGCCAGTTCCTCCAGCCCGGCGGCAAACCCGAGGCGACCTTCCCCATCACCGCCAAGAAGGTGACAGCCCGCGAATACTGCAACCTGCACGGCCACTGGTCGGCCAAGAGCTGAGAAAAAGCGTCGGACCTGTTCCGTTCTGAAAACAAGAGAGGGGACCTCCATGGGGGTCCCCTCTCTTGTTTTAATTGTGGAAAGAAATGGACTGCCCGGGAGGGGCCGCCTCAGAGGGGAACTCCGAAGGGCGAAAAGAGCAGCCGGGCCACCTTCTGCTGAAGATCGGAGATGCTGAAGGGCTTCTGGATGACCGTGTCGGCCTTCTCCTCCAGGGAGGGTGAGGCCCAGGCTTGCCGGACCGAGACGCTCATCAGCAGCACCTTGCAGGCCTTGGTGCGGGGGTCCTCCCGGATCTGCCGGGCCACCTCCCAGCCGTTGGGGCTGTGGCGCACCAGCAGGTCGAGGATGATCAGGTGGGGGGTGTGGCGAAAGGCCACGTCGAGGGCTTCCTCCCCGTCGCCGGCGAAAAAAAAGGTCCGCCCCTTCTCCTCGAGCGCCAGTTGGATGAGGCGCCGCATGGCCGAGTCGCTGTCGACGATGAGGATTTTGGATTCCATGGCGTTTTCACAGCCTCCCGGTGTTTTGACCATCCGGCCATTTTTCAGCCCGATGGGTGGAAACCAGCGAGACAGGCCTCGGGCCTGCCTGAAAGGGCAGAGAATGTCGGAATCACCACAGAGGAAGAGCAAAAACTATTCCAGATATTTCATTCTATTAATTTCTGAATGAAGAAGCTGGGGATACCCTAGGAGAGAGCCGTGCCAGGGAAGAAAGGATCCTCAAATCGGGGAGGAGAGGGGCGCGGGATTTACGTCAAAGCGCGGGATGGCAGAAGGGGGGAACGGTGAAAGGGTTTTGATTCAAATCAAGGCCGAAGGGGTGAGGAGTCGTTAGAATGGTGACACTCCAGATTCCGAAAACCCCCCGGAGATGAAACCCCGGCCAGGAAAGAGGTGCTCTCATGACCGAAGCGAAGAACATGCAGAAATCGGATGCGTTGAATAAAACGATCGGCGAGTTCGTGGCCGAGGATTACCGGACTGCGGCGGTCTTCGAGAAAAACGGGATCGACTTCTGCTGCGGCGGGAAGATCCCCCTTGTCGCGGCCTGCCGCGAAAAAGGGCTCGACCCCGCCCTTCTTCTGCGGGAGATCGAGGCGTCGAAGAGTGAACCGCTCCAGCGGAGCGAGAACTACGGGGCCTGGGGGCTCCCCTTTCTGGCCGATTACATCGTCAACACCCACCACGCCTGGCTCGACGAGAATACCGGGCAGATCGCCGCCTACGCCCGCAAGATCGCCGAAGTCCATGGCGCCCATCACCCCGAGGTGATCGAGATCGCTTCCATTTTCGACAAGATCGCCGCCGACATGGAGGGGCACCTCCGGGAGGAGGAAGAGGTCTTCTTCCCGGCGATCAAGCGGATCGATGCCGCCGCGAAGGGGGGCGGGAAGCCCGGAGGCGCAGACCGGGCGACGATCAAGGCCTCTCTGGCGAGACTCCACCGGGAGCACGAAGAGATCGGCGACGCGGTCCACGCGATCCGCCACCTCGCCAGGGATTACAGGATACCGGAGGGGGTCTGCAACACCTTCGTGGTCACCTATCGGAAACTCAAGGAGTTCGAGGATGATCTCCACAAGCACGTCCACCTCGAAAACAACATCCTCTTCCTGAAGGCGGCCGAGCTTTAGCCGGTGGCATGGGGCCACCCGCGGACAAAAAAAGGGGGACATGATGATCGGGAAATCACATCCGTCGTTGATGCGGCTGGGCATGCTCCTGGCGCTGGGTCTCGGGCTGATGCTTCCGGGGGAGGCGGCGTCCCATTGCGACACCCTCGACGGGCCGGTGGTCGCCGATGCCAGGAGCGCCCTGGCCAAGGGGGAGGTCACTTCGGTGCTCAAGTGGGTCAAGGCCGACGACGAACAGGAAATCCGCGAGGCCTTCGCCAAGACCCTGGCCGTGCGCAAGCTCAGCGCCGAGGCCAGGGCGTTGGCCGATATGTACTTTTTTGAAAATCTGGTGCGCATCCACCGCGCCGGCGAAGGCGCCCCCTACACGGGGCTCAAGGCCGCCGGAACCATCGAGCCGGTGGTCGCCAAGGCCGACAAGGCTCTGGAGAAAGGGTCCGTCGATGAGCTGACCAGAGCCATCCTCGCCCACACCGAGGAAGGGATCCGGGAACGCTTCAAACACGCCCTGGAAACCAGAAAGCACGCCGACAAAAACGTCAAGGCCGGCCGGGAATACGTCGAGGCCTACGTCACCTACGTCCATTACGTCGAAGGGATCGCCCAGGTCGTCCATGGCGCTCCCCACCATGCCGAGAAGGCCTCTCCGGCCTCTCACCCCCACTGAGGTATCGAAATCAATCGAGCG
>JBFHXN010000103.1:0-7962 GCA_041598955.1 Desulfuromonadales bacterium
CCCCTGATGGTGCAGGAGAACAGCTCCTCCTTCGGCACCGCCTTCACCGTCTCCATCGAAGCCCGCCGCGGGGTGACCACCGGCATTTCCGCCGCCGACCGTGCCCGGACCGTCCAGGTGGCCATCGCCGAGGAAACGACCGCCAAAGACCTGGCCCGCCCGGGACACGTCTTTCCCCTTCGGGCCAAGAAGGGGGGGGTGCTGGTGCGCGCGGGGCAGACCGAGGGATCCGTCGACCTCGCCCGCCTGGCCGGGCTCAAGCCCGCCGGCGTGATCTGCGAGATCATGAATGACGACGGCACCATGTCGCGGATGCCCCAGTTGAAGGAATTTGCCCGGCGCCACGACCTGAAGATCATCACCATCGCCGATCTGGTCGCCTACCGGATGCGCAAGGAGATCCTGGTGCGCGCCTCGGCCGAGACCATTGTGCCGACCCCCCATGGGGGAGAGTTCCGGGCCATCGGTTTCGAGAACGACGTCGACAAGGCCCAGCACCTGGCGCTGGTCAAGGGGACGATCGACCCCGAGAAGCCCGTTCTGGTTCGGGTCCATTCCGAGTGCCTGACGGGGGATGTCTTCGGGTCACAGCGCTGCGACTGCGGGGACCAGCTCCACGCGGCGATGCGTCAGATTGCCCGGGAGGGGAGCGGTGTCGTTCTCTACATGCGTCAGGAGGGGAGGGGGATCGGCCTGATCAACAAACTCAAGGCCTACGCTCTTCAGGACCAGGGTCACGACACGGTGGAGGCCAACGAGGCCCTTGGATTCAAGCCCGACCTGCGCGACTACGGCATCGGAGCGCAGATCCTCTCCGACCTCGGAGTGCGCAAGATCCGCCTCATGACCAACAACCCCAAGAAAATCGTCGGCCTCGAGGGGTACGGCCTGGAGATTGTGGAGCGGGTGCCCATCGAGGTTCCGGCCACCGGCGCCAACATCAAGTACCTCACGACCAAGCGGGAAAAAATGGGACACCTGCTGGAGAATCTCTAGCCGCTGCTGCACCCCATGAAGAGACATCCGGAGGAAGCGATGACCAAGATTGTCGAAGGGAAGCTCGATGCCAAGGGGCTGCGCTGCGGCCTTGTGGTGAGCCGTTTCAACAGCTTCATCAGTGAACGTCTCGTGGAAGGGGCCATGGACGCCCTTCTGCGCCACGGCGCTGAAGAGAAGAACATCCAGCAGGTGCGTGTTCCCGGGGCCTTCGAAATTCCCCTGGCCGCCCAGAAAATGGCCACCGGAGGCCGCTTCGATGCGGTCATCTGCCTCGGGGCGGTCATCCGGGGCGCCACGCCCCATTTCGACTACGTCAGTTCCGAAGTCTCCAAGGGGGTCGCCTCCGTGAGTCTCCAGACAGGGGTTCCCATCGCTTTCGGCGTGCTCACCACCGACAATCTCGAGCAGGCCATCGAGCGGGCCGGAACGAAGGCCGGCAACAAGGGGTTCGATGCCGCCATGAGCGCCATCGAGATGGCCAACCTCCTCAAGGCCCTCTGAAAACCATGAGCCGAGGAAATCGCCGGCAGGGGCGCGAGTTCGCCCTGAAAGTGCTCTACGGTCTGCCGGAAGGGGTCCGGGAAACGGTTCCCTTTCTGGAGGATTTCTGGAAAGAGTTCCGCTTCCGGGAGGATGAGCTCGGAGAGCCTCTGGAGGAGTCGGGGGCTCCGATTTCCCACGACGTCCGGCAGTTCACCGAGGCCCTTGCAGAGGGAGTCCTGGAAAATCTGGAGCGGATAGACTCGGTCATCCGGGAGGCCTCTCTCAACTGGAGCCTGGAGCGGATGGCGAAGGTCGACCTCTCCATCCTGCGCCTGGCGACCTACGAGCTTCTCTGGATGCCCGAGACACCTTCCAGCGTGGTCATCAACGAAGCGATCGAAATCGGCAAACGTTTCGGAACGGGCGAGTCGGCCTCCTTCCTCAACGGAATCCTCGACCGCATCGCCAAGAGCCGCAAAGAGGCCGGCACATGAGCCGTCCTCCCCTGCGAACCGTCGATCTGCCCCTGGATCGGGTGGAAGGGGAGGTGGCTGCCGCCCTTTTCTTTTCGGACCAGCGTCCGCCGCAGGGATCGGCTGCCATTCTCGACTGGCGCCTCAACGGGAAACTGAGCGAGCTGATGGCCGCCGGGAAGGCCACGGGCAAGCCTGGCGAACAGATCGTGCTCGGCGGCAACCACAAAGTCGCGGCCCCGTGGGCCCTTTTCGTCGGTTGCGGGCCCTTCCGGGAGTTGAGCGCCCAGGCCCTTCAGGCACAGCTCCGGGCCCTGCTCCAGAGCTGCGCCCGCGCCGGGTACCAGCGGGTAGCGCTGGGGCTTCCGGTTCTTCCCGGCATCGACCCGGAGCAGATGGTCGGGCTGGTCGCCAGGGCCATCCGTGAAAGCCAGGTCGAGGAGGTCGAATGCCTGCTCAGCCTGGAGGGGAAAGTCACGGGAAGGTCATCCAGCGCCGCCTGAACAGCGTCACACCGTACAACTCGATCAGAAGGAATGGAACGGGCATGAAAAGGGAAATCAAGGTCGGCCTCCTGGGCTTCGGCACCATCGGGACCGGAGTCGTCAAATTGTTGCAGCAAAACGGCGATCTCATCGAGCAGAGGCTGGGCGCCCGCCTGACCCTGGCCCGCATCGCCGACCTGGACATCACCACCGACCGGGGCGTGGTCGTCGATCCGGCGCTTCTCACTACCCGGGCCGAGGAAATCCTCGGTGATCCCCAGATCGAGGTGGTCATCGAGCTCATCGGCGGCTATGAGCCCGCGCGGACCTTTGTTTTGAAGGCCATCGAGGCCGGCAAGCATGTGGTCACCGCCAACAAGGCCCTGCTTGCCCTGCACGGCGAAGAGATTTTCGCCGCTGCCGAGCGCCGTGGCGTCGATATCCAGTTCGAAGCCTCGGTGGCCGGGGGGATCCCGATCATCTCGGCTCTCAAGGAAAACCTCGGGGCCAACCGTTTCAGCAGCGTCGTCGGCATTCTCAACGGCACCTGCAACTACATCCTCACCCGGATGACCGACAACGACGAGGAGTTCGCCGACGTTCTCCGGGAGGCGCAGGCCAAGGGGTACGCCGAGGCCGACCCGACCTTCGATCTCGAGGGGATCGACACGGCCCACAAGCTCGCCATCCTCCTGTCTCTCTGCTTCGGGACCAGGGTCCCCTTCAAGAAGATCCACACCGAGGGGATCAGCCGCATCTCGGCCCTCGACATCCAGTATGCCAAGCAGTTCGGCTACAAGATCAAGCTTCTCGCCATCGGCAAGCTCGACGGAGGTCAGGTCGAGGCCCGCGTCCATCCGACCATGGTCCCCCTCCACTTTCCCCTCGCCGATGTGCATGGGGTCTTCAACGCCGTCCGGGTGGTGGGGGATTTCGTCGGTCCCGTCATGCTCTATGGTCGGGGTGCCGGCATGGAAGCCACTGCCAGCGCCGTGGCCGGAGATCTGATGGCCATCGCCCGCAACCTGCTCTCCGGCAGCGCCGTTCGCACCCCGCCCCGAGGCTACCTCCCCGAGCATATCGCGGAGCTTCCGATCAAACCGATGGAGCGAATCATCAGCCAGTACTACCTTCGCTTCGGCGTGGTCGACCGCCCCGGCGTGCTGGCCCAGATCGCAGGCATCCTCGGGCGGCACAACATCAGCATCGCCTCCATGATCCAGCCCGAGCGGCAGGTCGGCGGCGCGGTCCCCATCGTGCTGATGACCCACGAGGCCAGAGAAGCCGATGTGCGGGGAGCGCTGCTGGAGATCGACGAGCTCGCCGTGGTTCATGGCGGCAGCCGGTTCATCCGCATCGAGAGCGACCTGGGTTGACGATCCGCCATGGAAGGGGAGGGGGACAAAAACGCCTCCCGCAAAGAAAAGAGCTTGACAGGATTCGAACCAATCTGCTAATTGTTACCGGCGTTTGTGAGGTGTAGGCACGTAGCTCAGTGGGAGAGCACTACCTTGACACGGTAGGGGTCGGCGGTTCAATCCCGCCCGTGCCTACCAAATACCTAGCCCCGACGCAAGAACCATGAGGCATCCTCGGATGCCTCTTTTCATTCGCGGAGATCGCCATGGAGCAGGTGCAGATTGAGCTTCCGGATGGATCGCGCAGGTCGCTGGCCAAGGGGGAAACGCCGCTCGATCTGGCGCGCGGCATAGGGGAGCGCCTGGCACGGGAGGCCGTGGCGGCCAAGGTCGACGGATGCCTGGTCGATCTCGGCACCCCCCTGGTTCAGGATAGCCGGCTCGAACTGGTGACTTTTTCCGGAGCCGAGGGGCTCGAGGTGCTGCGCCACTCGGCCGCCCACCTGATGGCCCACGCCGTCAAGGAGATCTACGGCGACCAGGTCCAGGTGACCATCGGTCCGGCCATCGAAAATGGTTTTTATTACGATTTCTACTGCCCGACCCATAAATTCACCCCGGATGATTTTGCCGCCATCGAAGCCAAAATGGAGGCATTGGCCGCCGCCGACCTTCCCATTCAGCGGGAGGAGATGAGTCGCGACAGCGCCATTCAGCAATTCCGCGACATGGGTGAAACCTACAAGGTCCAACTCATCGAAGCCCTTCCCAACCAGACCGTCTCCCTCTACCGGCAGGGGAACTTCGTCGATCTCTGCCGCGGCCCCCATCTTCCCAGCACCGGACGGATCAAGGCCTTCAAGCTGACCAGCGTGGCCGGCGCCTATTGGCGAGGCGACGAGAAAAACGCCATGCTGCAGCGCATCTACGCCACCGCCTTTCCTGAAAAAAAGGCCCTCAAGGCCTACCTGGAGAAGCTCGAGGAGGCCCGCAAGCGGGATCATCGCAAGCTTGGCCGGGAGCTCGATCTCTTCTCCTTCAGCGAGGAGGCCGGTGCCGGTCTTGTCATCTGGCATCCCAAGGGCGCGATGCTGCGCACCCTGCTCGAGGATTTCGAGCGCAGGGAGCACCTCAAGCGCGGCTACGACATCGTGGTCGGCCCCCAGATCCTGCGCACCGATCTCTGGAAAACCTCCGGTCATTACGAAAACTACCGGGAGAACATGTACTTCACCGATGTGGAAGAGCAGAGCTACGGCATCAAGCCGATGAACTGTCTCGCCCACATGCTCATCTACAAATCGCAGATCCGTTCCTACCGTGATCTTCCCCTGCGCTATTTCGAACTCGGGACGGTCCACCGGCATGAGAAATCCGGAGTGCTCCACGGGCTTCTGAGGGTTCGCGGCTTCACCCAGGACGATGCCCATATCCTCTGCACCCCCGATCAGCTCGATGGCGAGATCAAGGGGGTTCTTCGTTTCGTGCAGGATGTGATGGCGATCTTCCAGTTCGAATACGAGCTGGAGATCTCCACCCGGCCCGAAAAGTCGATCGGCAGCGACCAGGACTGGGAGCGGGCCACAGCTGCCCTGATGAGCGCCCTGAAGGATTCGGGTCTTCCTTTCGAGATCAACGAAGGGGATGGCGCATTCTATGGGCCGAAGATCGATATCAAGCTCAAGGATGCTCTTGACAGGAAGTGGCAGTGTGCTACAATCCAGTGCGATTTTACCCTGCCCGAGCGTTTCGATCTCAATTACATCGGCGCGGACGGCGAAAAACATCGCCCGGTCATGGTTCACAGAGTCATCCTCGGGGCGATCGAACGCTTCGTCGGCGTCCTCATCGAACACTTCGCCGGGAACTTCCCCCTCTGGCTTTCGCCGGTCCAGGCCGTTGTCCTGAACGTGACGGACAACCAGCGAGAGTACGCCGAGGAAGTCTTCCGGCGTCTTCGTGCCGAAGGGGTTCGGGTACAGCAGGACCTGCGCAACGAGAAGCTCGGTTTCAAGATCCGCGAGGCCCAGCTGGCCAAGATTCCCTACATGCTGGTGATCGGCGATCGGGAGATGGCCGAGGGGACCGTGGCCCCCAGGCACCGGACCGGCAAGAATCTCGAACCGATGGATTGTGCGGCCTTCGTCAGCTTCGTGCAGGACGAGTGCCGCAAATTTAACTAGGAGGTGGCACCATAGCTAAGCAAGAGACCAATATCAACCGGGCCATTCGTGCCCGGGAGGTTCGGGCCATCGACGATGAGGGCGAACAGCTCGGCGTCTTGAGCCTGACCGATGCCCTGGCGCTCGCCGCCGAGAAGGGACTCGACCTGGTCGAGGTCTCTCCCAACGCCGTTCCCCCCGTCTGCCGGATCATGGATTACGGCAAGTTCAAGTACGAACAGAGCAAGAAGGCGGCGGAGGCCAAGAAGAAGACCACCCGTGTGGAGATCAAGGAAGTCAAGATGCGCCCCAAGACGGAGGAGCATGACTTTCTGACCAAGGTCAAGCATGCGCGGCGCTTCCTCGAGGAAGGGAACAAGGTCAAGGTCACCATCATGTTCCGGGGGCGGGAGCAGTCCCATCCCGAATTGGGGATCCGGCAGATCGACAAGTTCGTCGAGGCGGTCAAGGATATCGCTCAGGTCGAAGCATCGCCGAGCCGCATGGGGCGTTTCCTGCACATGGTTGTCGCACCGATAAAGAAGTGATGGCGGTCCCTCGCGGACCTGAAAAAACAAACCAAAGAATCCCATTGAAAGCTCAAGATAAAGGAGAAGGGGAATGCCCAAGATCAAGACCAACCGCGGCGCAGCCAAGCGTTTCCGCAAAACCGGGACCGGGAAAATCCGCCGAAACAAGGGATTTGCCAACCACATCCTCACCAAGAAGAGCGCCAAGCGCAAGCGCAACCTGCGCCACTCCACCCTGGTGGCCAAGGTGGATGAGCGTAACATCAGCCGGCTGATTCCCTATCTTTAGAGCCAATCCCGGCGCCGGAGCACTCCGGCCCGGTCAGAAATCCGTGAACCGGGGGGCCCTGTCTCCCCCTCCGGATCCGGCTGCGGGCAACGCCCGCCCATTCCACGCAGCAAAAAGGAGTAACGAAGATGTCCCGAGTCAAAGGTGGATTCAAAGCGAGACGGCGCAGAAATAAGGTCCTGAAACTCGCCAAGGGTTTCCGGGGGGCCCGGAGCAAACTTTTCCGGAGCGCCACCGAGGCCGTAGACCGCGCCCTCAACTACGCTTTTCGCGACCGCAAGGTCAAGAAGCGTGACTTCCGTGCCCTCTGGATCGCCCGCATCAACGCGGCTGCCAGGGACAACGGGATTTCCTACAGCCGCCTGGTTCACGGCCTGAAGAAGGCCGAGATCGGCCTCGACCGCAAGATCCTGGCCCAGCTCGCGGTCAACGATCCCCAGGGGTTCGCCGCCGTGGTGGAGAAGGCCAAGGCCCAGCAATAAAGAAACCTGGTCGCAAAAAGAGATGGGGCCTGCCCCATCTCTTTTTTTTTGTTCTCTTCTCTTCGGAGCTCTTTTCGAGCCCTTCCCATTCCAGCCATCAACCGCAGAGAACGCCATGAAGCAGCAGCTTGAAGATCTCCTCCGGCAGGCGAAGGTCGCACTGCAGGAGGCCGCCAGTGAAAACGATCTGCAGGGAGTCCGAGTCAGGATTCTCGGCAAGAAGGGGGAGCTCACCGCCCTGATGAAGGGGATGGGGAGTCTGCCCGCCGAGGAGCGCCCCCTGGTCGGTGCTCTGGTCAACCGCGTCAAGGATGAGCTCGAGGAGGTCTTCGAGGCCCGCCTGAAGGAGGTTCGGGAGCAGGGGCTCAACGAACGCCTGGAGAAGGAGCGGGTCGACGTGACCCTTCCGGGGCGCGGCAGCCGGCGTGGTACACGGCACCCCATCACCCTGGTTACCGAGGAGCTGGTCGAGATCTTCTCAGGCCTCGGGTTCGGGGTGGCGGAAGGGCCCGAAGTGGAGAAGGATTTCTACAACTTCGAGGCTCTCAACATCCCCAAGGACCATCCCGCCAGGGACATGCAGGATACCTTCTATGTCACCGATGACATTCTCCTCCGAACCCACACCTCCCCGGTGCAGATCCGTGTGATGGAATCGCAGCCGCCCCCGGTTAAGATCGTGGCTCCTGGGCGGGTCTACC
>JBFHXN010000104.1:0-7850 GCA_041598955.1 Desulfuromonadales bacterium
AGCCGCTCCCGAAAGGTTCGGGCGATCCCCGTCGCCGAGGCATACTGCTCGAGACACCCCCGGCTTCCGCATCCGCAGGGACGCCCTTCGGGCTCGACCATGAGATGCCCCGCCTCTCCGGCGGCGCCGTCGGCTCCCGACCAGAGACGGCCTCCGAGCACCAGGCCGCCACCGACCCCCGTGCCGAGAGTGAGGGCGATGAAAGAGGAGAAGGGGCGCCCCGCTCCGAAGCGCCCCTCCCCCCAGGCTGCGGCATTGGCATCGTTGAACAGGGCGACGGGAAGGTCGATCCGTTCTGCGATTTGCGACGGGAGACAGAGTCCGTTGAGGAGGGGAAGGTTGGGCGAGGAGAGGACGGTGCCGTCCGGGGCGATCACTCCCGGGCTTCCCAGACCGACGGCCCTCACGGTGAGCCCGCCTTCCGTGGCCTCGGAGGTCAGTTCCCTGCAGAGGACGACCACCCTCTCGAGGAGGGAGTCGAGGCCTTCATCGGCCCGGGTTTCCATTCGCCTGAGACCGAGGAGCTGCCCCGATTCGGTGACCAGGGCGGCCCGGCAGTTGGTCCCTCCCAGGTCGATGCCGATCAGGGAGGCGTCCCTCACTCCTTCCTCCGCGGTTCGGTGGCGATGGCCAACCGGGTGAACCCCTCTTCCCGGGCGAGGTCCATCAGCTCGACCACCCGGCCGTGGCGAGCCTCCTGGTCGGCCAGGAGCAGGAAGGTCGTCTCGGCGGAGCGGTCCCGGTTGGAACGGAGTTCCTTGCGCAGGCGCTCAACGTCGATTTTCTGATCCTTCAGATAGATCTCCCCCTTGCTGGAGACGTAGATCCGCAGCTCCCTGGGCTCCTCGGCCGCCCGCTGGGCCGAGGATTCGGGCAGCTTGATGGAGAGACCCGGGGTTTCGACGAAGGTGGTGGAGATCATGAAGAATATCAGCAGCAAAAAGACCACGTCGATCATCGACGTCAGGTCGACGCGAACTTCCTCCCGCTTCTTACGATGAAAGGCCATGGCGTCATTCCCCGAGCAGGTCGACGATGTGCAGGGAGTATTCCTCCATCTCCAGCACCATCCGGTCGGCCCGGCTCGTCAGGTAGCGGTGGAGCAGAATGGTCGGAATGGCCACGGTGAGGCCCGCCACGGTGGTGATCAGGGCCTCGGAGATGCCCCCCCCCAGGGTCGCCGGGGTTCCCACCCCCACGGTGGCGATGACGTTGAAGGCCTTGATCATCCCCAGGACGGTCCCGAGAAGGCCCAGCAGGGGTGAGAGGGTGGCGATGGTGGAGAGCAGGCCGAGATAGCGCTCCAGGGGTGCGGCCTCCCGGTTTCGGCTGCGCCCGCTGGCCCTCAGAGCGGCCAGGAAGATGCGGGAGAGAGGCGTGTCGGTGCGCTGGCAGACGACGATCCCCTCCTCGATGCGCCCTTTGGCCGCCAGGGTCTCCACCTCACGGACCAGTTCGGTGGTTCCCCTCCGCATTCGGCGGTAGGTCCAGAGACGCTCGAAAAAAATGGAAAGGGCGAGAACGGAGCAGAGGGCGATGGGGTAGATCAGGATGCCGCCCTTTTCGAGGAAGAGAAACATGGATAAATCCTGTCCTTTCAAGACATTCGAAGGTCGGCAGGCCAAGGCCCGCCGAGATGGAATCAGGGAGCGGCAGTCGGCTCATCCTCCTCCGGCGCCGGCGAGGATTCCTTGGGCTGGGGAGGAGACGACGGGGAGGGAGCGGGCGGTTCGGGCCTGGCCTTTTTGAGCTGGGCAAGCTGATGTTTGAGGTAGGAGACCTTCAGGGCGCTCCAGAGGGCGGCCAGCAGAAATCCGAGGAAAAAAGCGAAGAGAAGAAACAAAAAGAGGGGAACTTCCGGCGTCTGGTATTGCAGGAAGCGCACCTGAACCATTTGGGCATTGTAGGTGCTGAAGAGAAAGAGCAACACCAGGATGACGAGGGAGAGAAGAATCTTCAGGGCCTTCATGGGTGCCTCCGGGAGAATTGTTCGGCCAGGATGTCGTAGGTCTGCTCGAGGTGCTGGGGGATCACCCGAACCTCGTCGAGAACGGGCATGAAGTTGGTATCCCCCGGCCAGCGGGGGACAACGTGGAGGTGCAGATGGTCGGCAACCCCGGCCCCGGCCGCCTGGCCGACATTGAAGCCGATGTTGAACCCTCCCGGCGCGAAGGCTCCCTTGAGCGCCTCGCAACACTCCACCGTGAGATGATGGATCTCCAGGGCCTCTTCGCTGGTGAGAAGCCCCAGCTCGGCCAGATGGCGATGGGGAGCCACGAGCAGATGACCGTTGGAATAGGGGTAGCGATTCATCATGACCAGGGCATGCTCCCCCCGCCGCAGAATGAGCCGCTGGCGGTCCTCCCCGGGGCGGTCCCCGCAGCAGAAGACACACCCCCCCGCGGCATCCTTCTCCTCGCCGCTGATATAGGCCATCCGCCAGGGGGCCCAGATCCGCTTCATAATCCTCCCTTTCGCCTCTGAGGCGACAGTTCCGCATTCAATCCAGGGAAACGATGCGTCCCGTCAGGGTCTCTCCGGCCTCGAGCAGGCCGACGGTGTGCGTCGGCGCCTGCCGCCGGTCGGTGGGGCTGCCGGGATTGAGCAGCAGGAGTCCCTTCCGGAGATGACAGACC
Organism: Desulfuromonadales bacterium; assembly: GCA_041598955.1. Classification (GTDB taxonomy): domain Bacteria; phylum Desulfobacterota; class Desulfuromonadia; order Desulfuromonadales; family JBFHXN01; genus JBFHXN01. The sequence continues at coordinate 2,637 of JBFHXN010000104.1, forward strand.
GGACTGTGGCTGTGCCCGTAGACCAGCGCGTCGAGACGCTCGTCGCTGAACTCCGCGAGCACCCTCTCCTCGAGTCCCTCCGGAGCGCCCCAGCCGTGGATCATCCCGATCCGGAAGGGCCCGATCTCGACGACCCGTCTGAGCGGAAGCTCCCGAGCGGAGGGATCCATGTTGCCGCGCACGGCGTAGACCGGACAATCCCCGAACCCCAGCAGGGCATCGGGATGAACCAGGTCGCCGGCATGGAGGATGATGCTGGCATCGGCAAAGCAACTCTCGCAGAGCCGCCTGAAAAAGCCGGCCCCTTCGAAAGGATCGGTAAAGTGGGTATCGGAGAGGACCCCGATCGTCAACGCCATTCCAGGTTCTCCTGTCCGACGGACCAGGAATGGCCCGTCGCTTCCGGACCCTAGATTCTTACCTCGCCGGAGGGGAAAGGTCAACAGATACCTCCCTCCCCCTCGAGTCACATTCCGGTTTCCGTATACGTCGGCCAAATTTGGCCACAATGGGGGGTTTTCGTCGTCCAAGCCCCTCATCCACCGGGGGAGAATCCTTCAGGGGAAGAGGTACCGGACGGGCACTGGCTTGCCTGTGACGGTTTTGTAACGCCATTTCTTGCAATTGGCACCCAGGTTGCTAAATTTAAGGCCGTCCCCGAATCAGACAGCCCCTCTCAAGCCTCGGGGACAAAACGATATTTCTTGACAAGGAAGGCCCCGTGGCACTAATGTTTGGGCTTCATTATGAGTAAACTTTTTCAGTTTACCTAAATTTCATTACCCCAGGACCAAACCCCGTTTCAAAACTCACACGGTTCCCCGGCCGATCAGGCCACGGGAGAACACACCCAGAGGGAGGATATTCATCCATGTCCAAACGCCAAGACGCCCTGGACTATCACAGTACCGGCCGCAAAGGCAAGATCGAGGTCATCGCCACCAAACCCTGCGCCACCAGCCGTGACCTGGCCCTGGCCTACAGCCCGGGGGTGGCCGAGCCCTGCCTTGAAATCGAAAAGAACCCCAACGACGCCTACAAGTACACCGCCAAGGGAAACCTTGTAGCGGTCATTTCCAACGGCACCGCCGTCCTGGGCCTGGGGGACATCGGGGCCCTGGCTGGCAAGCCGGTCATGGAAGGCAAGGGGATTCTCTTCAAGCGATTCGCCGACATCGACGTCTTCGACATCGAGATCGACTCCAAGGACAGCGACGAGATCGTGCGCACGGTGAAGATCCTGGAGCCGACCTTCGGCGGCATCAACCTCGAGGACATCAAGGCTCCCGAGTGCTTCTACATCGAGGAGAAGCTCAAGGAGATGATGAACATCCCCGTCTTCCACGACGACCAGCACGGCACGGCCATCATCGCCAACGCCGGCCTGCTCAACGCCCTTGAAATCACCGGCAAGAAGATTGAGGACATCAAGATCGTCGTCAACGGGGCCGGGGCCGCCGGCATCGCCTGCGCCCAAATGGCCCTGACCCTGGGAGCCCAACTGAAAAACATGTTCCTCTGCGACACCAAGGGGGTGATCTACGCCGGACGCACCGAGGGGATGAACCCCTACAAGGAGCGCTTCGCCCTCGAGACCGACGCCCGCACCCTAGAAGACGCCATGGTCGGGGCCGACGTCTTCTTCGGCGTCTCCGCCAAGGGGGCCGTCACCCCCGAAATGGTCCGCTCCATGGCCAAGGACCCCGTCATCTTCGCCATGGCCAATCCCGACCCCGAGATCACCCCCGACGAGGCCAAGGCGGTACGGGACGACGTCATCATCGGCACGGGCCGCAGCGACTACAACAATCAGGTCAACAACGTCCTCTGCTTCCCCTTTCTCTTCCGGGGGGCCCTCGACACCCATTCCAGCGCCATCAACGACGAGATGAAGATGGCGGCCTGCATGGCTCTGGCCAACCTGGCCAAACAGGACGTCCCCGATCTGGTCCGCAAGGCCTACGGCAACGTCGACATCAAGTTCGGCCGCGAATACCTCATTCCCAAACCCTTCGACCCCCGCGTCCTGCTCCACGTCGCTCCGGAGGTAGCCAAAGCGGCCATGGCGAGCGGCGTCGCCCGCCGTCCCATCGCCGACATGGAAAAATACCGCGAGGCCCTCGAGGCCCTGCAGGGGCGCTCCAAGGAGATCATGCGGGTGCTGATCAACAAGGCCAAGGCCAACCCCAAGCGGGTGGTCTTCCCCGAGGGGGAGGAGGACAAGATCCTGCGGGCCGCCCAGATCCTCATCGACGAGGGGATCGCAACCCCCATCCTCCTCGGAGAGGAGAAGGAGATTCACGAGCGCATTGCCGTGCTCGGCCTCGACCTGGGCAAGGTCAAGATCATCGACCCCATGTCCACCCCCGAAACGGAGGAGTACGCGACGGAACTCTTCAACCTTCGGCAGCGCAAAGGGGTCACCCTGGCCGAAGCCAAGCGGCTGATCCGCAAAAACCGCAACTACTTCGGCGCGATGATGGTCCAGAGGGGGGATGCCGACTCGCTCCTCTCCGGCCTCAACCATCACTACCCCGACACCATCCGCCCCGCCCTCGAGGTCATCGGCAAGCAGGAGGGGCTCTCGAAGGTCCATGGCCTCTACATGATGGTCTTCAAAAAAGAGGTCGTCTTCTGCGCCGACACCACCGTGACCATCGAACCGACCTCCGAGGAGCTGGCCGAAACGGCGATTCTCGCGGCCGAGAGGGTTCGGCACTTCGACGTGGAGCCCCGGGTCGCGATGCTCTCCTTCTCCAACTTCGGCAGCGCCGAGCACCCCCTCACCCTGAAGGTGAAAAAGGCCACGGCCCTGGTGAAGGAGTGGGCGCCCGGCCTGGTGGTCGAAGGGGAGATGCAGGCCAACGTCGCCCTCGACCCCGAGCTGGTGGAAAAGCAGTACCCCTTCTCGACCCTGAAGGGGAACGCCAACATCTTCATCTTCCCCGACCTCCAGTCGGGCAACATCACCTACAAAATGCTCAACAAGCTCGGGGGTGCGGAGGCCGTCGGCCCCATCCTCATGGGGATGAAGAAACCTGTTCACGTCCTGCAGCGCGGAGACAGCGTGGCCGATATCGTCAACATGGCGGCCGTGGCCGTGGTCGATGCCCAGGTGGGGGACCAGGCCTAGCCCATCCTTGATCCACAGCTCGCTTCGCAGGGAAAGGGGACGCCAGAAGGCGTCCCCTTTCCGATTGAGATTGCGCTGCTCAAAAATCTACCAGATGCAAGGCGCCCGAAGATCGAGGAGTGAGGCGTAGCGAGAGCTACGTCGCAGCGACGAGGTCAAGGGGAACGAGGCCGATGGTGGTTTTTCAGCAGCCTCCAAGGGGACGCCAGAGGGGGTCCCCTTTCTCCTTTCAATCCCCGAAGGTTTTCTGCTATGCTTTGCCCCCTGAAAAAAGCCCGGGAGGAGAACTCAACCATGCTCTACCACAGCACCCGAGGAGGGGTCGCCGGCGTGTCCTTCAAGGATGCCGTCATGATGGGACTTGCCGATGACGGCGGCCTTCTGCTCCCCGAGAAAATCCCCACCCTCACCGAGGGGGACATCGAGGCCATGGCCATGCTCGCCTACCCCGAGCTCGCCTTCCAGATCATCTCCCTCTTCGCCGGCGACATCCCCTCGGCCGACCTCAAAGACCTGGTCGACCGCAGTTACGCCACCTTCACCCATCCCGAAACGACCCCGGTGGTGCATCGGGACGGGCTCTACATTCTCGAGCTCTTCCACGGCCCGACCCTCGCCTTCAAGGACGTCGCCCTGCAGTTCCTAGGCAACCTCTTCGAGTACCTTTTGAAGGAGCGGGGGAGCCGGATGAACATCCTGGGGGCCACCTCCGGCGACACGGGAAGCGCTGCCATCTACGGCGCGCGGGGGAAGGAGAACATCAACATCTTTATCCTTCACCCCCACAAGCGCGTCTCCCCGGTGCAGGAACTGCAGATGACCACCGTCACCGACCCCAACGTCTTCAACCTCGCCATCCGGGGAACCTTCGACGACGGCCAGCGCATCGTCAAGGAGGCCTTCGGCGACCTCTCCTTCAAGGGGCGTCTCTCCCTGGGGGCCATCAATTCCATCAACTGGGCCCGGGTACTCGCCCAGGTCGTCTACTACTTCTACGCCTGGGGCCGGGTGCACCGCCAGACCGGTTGCCGGGACGTCACCTTCTCCGTTCCCACGGGGAACTTCGGCGACATCTTCGCCGGCTACCTGGCCCTGCGCATGGGGTTGCCGGTTCGCCGCCTGATCCTCGCCACCAACGAAAACAACATCCTCACCCGCTTCGTCAACCAGGGGGAATACTCCCTGACCGAGGTGGTCGAGACCCCCTCCCCGTCCATGGACATCCAGATCGCCAGCAACTTCGAGCGCTACCTCTTCTATCTCTACGGTGAGAACCCCCGCCGGGTGAAGGCCGCCATGGACGATCTCTCCCGCACCGGGGCCATCTGCTTCAATGAAGCGGAGCTCTCCCTCGTCCGGAACCACTTCGCCTCCCTCTCCGTGAGCAACAAGGAGACCCTCGCCACCATCGCCGACTTCCACGCCGGAACCGGATATGTCCTCGACCCCCACACGGCCGTCGGTGTCTATGCCGGGCGGAAACTCGCCGGAGGGGAATGCCCGCTGGTCTGCCTCGCCACCGCCCATCCCGCCAAATTCGGCGAGGCCGTCCGGGAAGCCATCGGCAAAGATCCCGAACGCCCGGCTTCTCTCCAGGGGATCGAGTCCCGGGAGAAGCGTCTGGAGGTGATCGAGGCCGACACCGCCGCTGTCAAGGCCTACCTGGAACAGCACGCCTGCTGATCCCTCGGCTCCCCGACCACGCAAGTCAACGGTCCTCTGACCAGGAAGAAGTTCATCTCAACGCAAAGTCGCAAGGTTTCCAATCAGGGCGCAAAGGAACTCCAGAAGGGTTTCGCTCTCTACTTGGCGTCTTTCTCAGGGTTTTGTCGCCTCTGCATTGAGAGTCTTTGTCTGGATTGAAGTTCAAACAAAAAAAGCCCCCGGCGCTCGCCGGGGGCTTTTTGGTTCGCCATATCTCAGTCGATGGATCAGCAGTCGTAGTAGAGGGCGAACTCGAGGGGGACCGGGCGTGTGCGGACCGGGTCGACCTCGGCGGCCATCTTGTACTCGACCCACTTCTCGATGAAGTCCTCGGTGAAGACGTCACCCTTGAGCAGGAAGGCGTGGTCGGCCTTGAG
>JBFHXN010000105.1:0-7842 GCA_041598955.1 Desulfuromonadales bacterium
CTCCACGCTGGTTCTCTCCGGGGTGAGTTTTGAAAACGCCCTGAGCTTTTCCCGCGCTTACCAGGAGGCCATCCGGTGGAACCCCTAGTCTCCGGGAACGAACCCTCTTCCCCGTCGGAAGCCGTCAATGCTGCCGACCCGGCCCAGGCCCCGCTGGGTTGCCTGGAGCTTCTCGATCGGGCCGGGCGGGTGGTGGGTCGTTTTCCCCTGCCAGGAGAGGCCCTGCGTCTCGGGAGGTCCTACGACAACGACGTGGTGCTCGACGATCCCTACGTCTGCCCCCACCACCTGGAGGTCTGCTGGACCGACGAGGGGCTGGCGGTGCGGGACCTGGAGAGCGTCAACGGGCTGCTCGTGGGCAAGCGGGAGAAGCGGGAGGCCCGGGCCCTGGTTCCCTCCAACGGCCGCTTCCGCATCGGACGCACAACCCTGCGCTTTCGGAGCAGGGACTTTCCCCTGCCCCCCACCTGGGTCGACCGCTCGGCCCACAGCCCCTTGCGGCTCTTCGAGCGCCCCTGGTTTCTCGCCCTGGCCTACCTGGCCACCCTGGCCCATCTGGTTCTCGGCCTTCACCTGGAGAGTGTCGAACCCTTCGACGGTCTGCACCTTGCCAACGAGGTCCTGGCGGCCCTTGCCGTCCTGCTCGTCTGGGCGGGGCTCTGGGCCTTTCCCAGCAAGCTGGTGGCGCACCGCTGGAACTTTTTCATCCACAGCGGCATTGCCTGTGCGGGCCTGCTCGGCCTCGGTCTTTGGGAGACGGCGGCGGGCTACGCCTGCTTCGCCCTCGATCTGGACGGGGCCTTGCCCCTGCTGGAGAATATCGGCTATTTCACCCTCGTCGGGGGGGTGGTCTATGCCCATCTCTCCTACGTCACCGCCGCCGCTCCCCTGAGGCTGGCGCGATGGGCCCTGGCCATCGCCCTTGTCCTGGTCGGCCTGGAGGTTCTTGTCGCCCAGCTCGAGCAGAGGGAATTCAGCGACTCTCCGAACTACACCTTCACCCTGAAGCCCCCCGCTTTCCGCTGGGCCCCTGGGGCCACGGCGGAGGAGTTCTTCGCCCGCGCCGAGGATCTGCGCCGGCGGGTGGATGCCGAAGGGGCGAAAAAGGACTAGGGGCGGTCCTTCACCCCGGCAACATCAACACTCTCCGATATCTCCCCCAGTCTCGAATTGCCGGGTCCGGTGCGGCCAGAAGTCCATCCCGCGCCCAACATCTGCAAATGCAAAAGGCCCGCACAGAGGCGGGCCTTTTGCGTAAGACGGGGCGGCAAAATTGGGAGTGGTGTGTTATCCCGGTCAACTGTTCAGGGGCCGGACTTCCTCGACGGGACCCGCTTCCTCCACGATTCTGCGGGTCAGGTGGGAGGAGAGATCCTTCTGGACGAAGAATTCGCTCAGCAGCTCATCGATCAGCCGCTCGGCCTTCCGGGCCACCATCTCCTCGCTCCATTCGCCGTGAAAAGCCTTCAGCGCCACCCTGACCTGCTCCTGGATTCCCATGGTCCGCCTCCCTTTCCCGCCTGCGGGCACTATACCCTGCGGTTCTGATTTTTCCAGTCCTCACAATCGGCCACTCTGAATGAAGGTTATTCCAAGTCCCGTGCCGAAAGTCGAGGAGCCGTTGAAATGACAGGGAAAAAGGAGTGGTGGAATGGGAAATCGACGTAGAAACGGTGGGTTGGAAAAATCGGGAAGGGGAAGAAAAAAGATATCGGAGGGGCCATGCTTCGATTCTGCGCCGTGACTTTGGCGCCTCCGTGCCGGTCAGCCGGCACGGAGGCGGGAGAAGGGAGCTATTCGCGCACGTAGATGTCCATGTCGGTCTCGTGGACCATGGCCATGGTCCGGGCGTATTCCGATTCGATCATCTGGTAGTGGTTGCGGGTCTCGTCGGCGACCTTTTCGAAGACGGCCCGCACCGGGGGGTCGACGATGTGGGAGGCGGCCAGCCGGAAGCTCCGCTCCAGGTCTTCCTCCTCCTTGAGGGCGAGCTCCCGGGCCCGGCGCTCGTGGAGATCCTTGTCGAGGGCCTTGCGAAGGGAAACCAGCATGACCGAGTCGGCCTTGGGGGGGGCGGCCATGAACTCCTCGAAGTTCCCCAGGTCGCTTCCGCGGTAGTGGTGAAAGAAGAGGCCGGCGTTTTCCCTGACCTCCCTGGCGAGGAGTTCGAAGACTTTTCTCCCCCGGGGATTCTCGGTGATTATTGCCGCCTCCTGGTAGAAGTCCATAAGGTTCTTCTTGGCGTGGATGGCCATCTTGAGGGCTTCCTGCTTCTTGTATTCCTGCGGCATGGTCTCCTCCTTTCCCGGATGATGAAACGGGGGGCAGGCGCCCCTACAGGTGAAATTATGACGGCCTTCCCTCTCCTGTCAATGAGCCTCGGCGGCAGGGAGTTGCCAGGGGGCGGAGGTTGCGGGTATGGTGTAGGTGCGGGCCGTGGGGGCCCGCCTCCTATTTTCAGAGGCTCCGAGGGGCCGGGGACTTTTGGTTGAAAGAGATCCTTCACCGTTATCAACGGCTGCTCGCCGGCCTCGATGCCTGGTTCGCCCGGGGCCTCGAGGCCTCAGGGGACCAGGCCCGGTGCCGTCGGGGCTGCTCGGCCTGCTGCCGGGGGCTCTTCGACATCACACTGCTTGACGCCTGGTACCTGCAGGCCGGGTTCCGGATGCTGCCGGTAAAACTCCAGGGGGATCTGGAGGAGGAGGCCCGCAGGCGGCTCGCCGACCTGGGCCGGGCCCACCCGAGGCTGGCTCCCCCCTACCTGCTGGAAGGGTTTTGCGACACCGAGCTCTCGGTGATGATGCCCGAGGCCGACGAAACCCCCTGCCTGCTCCTGGCCCCCGACGGCTCCTGCCGCCTCTACGGCCATCGCCCCATGACCTGCCGGCTCCACGGGCTGCCCCTCTTCGACCACTCCGGAGAGGCCTTCCACGACGAGTGGTGCACCCTCAACTTCATCGGGGTCGATCCCTCGGGGATTCCGGGGCTGAGGTGGGAATTCCGCCGGTTCTTCGACGAGGAGCTGACCATCTTCCGGGAGTTGTGCGTCCGCCTGCTGGGGAGCCCCCGCTCGGAACTCGACACCCTGCTCCCCGCGGCCCTGCTCATCGATTTTTCAGACCTCTCGCGGAAAGGGAGTTTTTCAGGTTGACATTCCAATTGTTAAATATATATTGTTTGCCATATTTTCCGACAGAGAAAGGAAACTCCGGATGAAGATCACCGATACCGCCAAGAAAATGCTCGGAGAGATTCTGAGCGAGAACCCCGGAAAACTTCTTCGGGTCACCATCAACGGCTTTGGCTGAGGGGGGCCCAAACTGGGCCTGGCTCTGGATGAGCCGAAAGAGAACGAGAAGAGCGAGCAGATCAACGGCCTTGAGGTGCTGATGGACGAGATGGTGCGCCCCTTTGCCGCCGAGCAGGTTCTCGATTACGTCAACTCCGGTCGGGGAAACGGTTTCGTCATCGCCCCGGTGGGTGGCGAATCCTGCTGCTGACATAAGAAGAAGGCGCTACCGGCCCTGGGCCGGGAGGAGCGAGAGATGGATGTCCCACGCAAAAAGGGCCAGCGAAATGCTGGCCCTTTTTGTCGTTTGGTCGAAAAGGTCATTCCAGCCCCGACTCGAAATTGAAGGGGCTGGTGCCGGAGAGGGGTTCATCCCGTCGCAGGGCTTCGAGCACCCGGCGCCCCCGGGAGGAGTCGGACCCGAGGTGGGAGAGGTCGAGGGTGAAGTGCCCGCAGCCGAGGGACTGGATCTCCCCGAGGCGCCCGAGGAGGGAGAAATCGGTTTCGGAGGTGAGGAGGGTGAGCCCGCCGCGGCCATCGACCCGATAGGCTTCATCCCGATCGGAGAGGACCGGCTGGTCGGGGCGTACCCCCCGGATGGGGATCCGGGAGGTGATCAGGGGGACCGTCCCGTAGACCTGAAGGTGGCAGGGGATCCCCGTCTCTCTGGAGAGCAGGTCGCGGAAGTTGTCCCGGTCGTCCTCGATATAGAGTCCGGTTTGGCTGGCCCCGAGTTCCTTCCAGGCGAGAATGGCCTGACTGTTGAGGGAGAAGAGGCGGTAGCCCGTTTCAAGTTCCATCCCCTCCAGTCCGTCGAAGAGGGGAAAGTGGCCGAGGTTGTTGAGCCGGAAGCGGGTGAACTCCCGGTTGGCGAGGGAGCGCACCGCCTGGCGGAAGCCCTCCCACTCGGGGTCGAAGAGGATCAAGGGGAGCTCGAAGACGAGGCGGTCGCGGTAGCGCCTGAGTCTCCGCTCCGAGCGCTCCACCATCTGCAGGGTCGCGGGAGTGAGGGGGACCAGCAACCGGTCGATGCCCGGGTCGTCGAGCAGTTGAAGCTCCCGCAGGTCCCGCAGGCCAATGGTGATCTCCCGGCGGGGGGAGGGGCGGGACGAGGCCGGAGGTAGCAGGGCGGCCAGGGCGGAGGCGCGGTGCTTGCGGAGGCGCTCCTCCCCTTGCCGGCGCAGGGCGGCGGAGAGCTCCCGGTAGAAGTCCCGGCGGATTTCCTTGAGGCGGCTGGGGGGGATGACCACGGGGGGGAGGGAGGAGGCGGAGAGGTTTTCCAGGGCGAGGGGTTCGCCGCCGCTGCGTGAGAAGACGCCGGAGAGGGTTTCCGCCGAGAGGGGGCTCTCCTGGGCCGCGAAGGCCTCCACGGGGTAGCTCCTCTCCAGAAGAAGTCCGGCGGCTTCCCCCTTCAGGTGGAGGAGCCCCTCCACCAGGGAGACCTCCATCCTGACGGGAACGGGGCGGCCGGCGGCGGCCGTAAGGCGCCTGCGGCAGGCCGCGTCGCTCAGGGTGAAGGCCTGCTCGGAAGAGACCTTGAAGACGGCGTCCCCCACGCGGAAAAGATCCTGGAAAGGAGAGGGAACGGTGACCACGGTGCCCCCCCCCACGGCCTTGACGGGGCGCTTCCCCTGGAAGAGCTCCTTGACGGTGAAGGCGGTGCCGGCCTTGTCGGAGCGGGGCTGGATCCGCAGCCGATCTCCCACATGGAGCCGGTCCCGGCTGCAGAAGGTCACGGCGCCGCCCCGAACAGCGCTCACTTCGCCGAGAAAGCGTCCCGTGGCACCCTTGATGGAGGGAACGGCAATGTCCGTGGGGACGCCGCCGGGGAGAAAGCCCCGGGTCGGCAGCCGTCCGAAGGACTGCTTGAGCTGTTCCTTGGCGGCCTTGACCGCCTCGGCCCGTCCCTTGGGATGGGCGTCGAGGACCCGGCGGTAGGCTCCGACGACGGCCGCGACGTACTCGGCGCTTTTCATGCGCCCTTCGATCTTCAGGCTGCAGACCCCCGCGGCGGTCAGGTCGGGGAGCAGGTCGATGGCCGAGAGGTCGTTGGTGGAGAAGTAGTACCCCTGCTGCTGCCGGTAGCTGTAGCGTCTGCGGCAGGGCTGGGCGCAGCGCCCCCGGTTGCCGCTTTTGCCGCCGAGCCAGGAGGAGAAGTAACACTGGCCGGAGAAGGAGAAGCAGAGGGCGCCGTGGATGAAATGCTCGAGTTCCAGGGTCGTCTGTTTCCGGATGGAGGCGATCTCGGCCAGGGAGAGCTCCCGGGCGAGAACCCCCCGGGTGAAGCCCATCCTTTCGAGCATCTTCACCCCGGCGGCGTTGTGGATGGTCATCTGGGTCGAGGCGTGGAGCTCCAGGCCGGGGAAGTGATCCCGGGCCAGCCGCGCCACGGCCAAATCCTGCAGGATGACACCGTCGATCTCCATCGCCTCCAGGGCGGCCAGGGTCTCGACGAGCTGGGGGAGCTCCCGTTCCTTGACCAGGGTGTTGAGAGTCACGTAGACCCGGCGCCCGAGCCCGTGGGCGTAGGACGAGATCTGCTCCATGTCGGCGAGGGTGAAGTTCCTGGCCTTGGCGCGGGCGGAGAAGTCGCGCAGCCCGGCATAGACGGCGTCGGCACCGGCCTCCATGGCGGCGATAAAGGACTCCAGGCTTCCGGCGGGGGCGAGCAGTTCGGGGCGGGTCGATGGTTCGGTCATGGGTCCTTCGGAAAAAAGAAGCCGGGGGGGAAGGCTCCCGTCCCGGTCGTTGGATGTCCAGCTGTGCTCCACGATAGCACGGCAGGCGAGGGGGCGGCAACCTGCCCGTGGGGATTTACCCTGGCGGCGGGGGGGCAGGAGGGTTATACTGCAGAACAAAACAGCGTTCTGGAGGTGCCGCCATGCCCTTTTCCCCCCCGCCCGAGGAGCTTCTCGACCAGCCGGAGATGCCCCCCATGGAGCTCTTCGGGAGGATGCGCTCCCTGATCGACTCGGCCCGATTCAGCGGGGTGCTCCCGGCCCTCTGGCAGTGCTCGGATGAAAGCCAGGGGATCAAGAAGGCCCTCTACGGCTACGTCTTCGACTGCCCCGTCTTCAACCTCGGCCGCGTGGGGGCCCTGCTCGACCCGACCCGCCTGGTTCCCGCCTCCCACCACGGCAAGGACCTGGTCATCCTCGGGGGGAGTCATCTCGGCGCCCGGGAGACGGAGGGGATCGGGCACGTGGAGCGGATTCACGGCCATGTCGCCCCCTGCTGCGGGATGATGTTCCGGGTCCTGCGGGATTACCTGGAGAGCTACCGCCGGGCCGCCTCCCTCATCCGGGTCGGCCGTGAGGGGGGGCGCCTGCTGGTGGAGGTCCCCTACCAGTATCTCTTCCGGGCACCCCCTTCGGGCCGGGTGCAGCTCCGCCTGCGGCTGCGGCGCCTGGTGGAGGGGGAGGTGCTTCGGGAGTCGAATCATGGCAAGGTCTACGCCCTCGGCAGCGCCTTTGCCCTCCGCCACCAGGGGGTCCTCTCGGGCCGGGGGGAGGGGCTCGCCTCCCTGGGGGAGATGCTCAGTGCCGATCTCTTTCACTTCGTCAAGCGCCTTGCCGCCGAGCCCGCCGACCCGGCCGACCTGCTCGAGGCCTCCCTCTTCGACTTTCTTCCCGAGATCGTCTGCTCGAAGCGCCCTCACCGGCGCATGGCCGACGTCAACACCTGGCGGCAGTTCCACCGCCTGGCGGGCTATCTGGCCGAGGCTTTCGACGGCGAGGACCGCAACGTCCTGGTGGTCGCCGGACTGACCGTCGACCATTCCATCCGCAGCAACGCCATTGTCCCCCAGTTCGGGTTTCTCCTGACGGCGGGGCGCTCCCTCGAGGCGGATTATTTCGGCGCCCCGGAGGTCAACGAACTGCTGGGCCGTCAGGAGATTTTCCGCCCGGAGAAAAGCTTTCTCGAATACGCGGGGGTGACCTCCTGAGGGGAGGGGAGCCTCATCATCCGAGCAGCCCCCGGTCGACGAAGCTCACGTAGCGGCCCTGGCCGATGATGATGTGGTCCAGGACCCTCACCCCCATCAGCTCCCCGGCCTCCCGCAGGCGGGTCGTGATCTCCAGGTCCTCCCGGCTCGGGGTCGGGTCGCCGGAGGGGTGGTTGTGGACAAAGAGGACCGCCGCCGCCGATTCCTTCACCACGGGGGCGAAGACCTCGCGGGGATGGACGATGCTGGCGGTGAGGCTCCCTTCGGAGATGGAGACCTCCCGGATGACCCGATTCTTGCTGTCGAGGAGCAGGGCGAGAAAACGCTCCTTCTTCAGGTCCCGCAGGCGCTCGTGGTAATGGCCGAAGACGTCGGCGGAGCTGGTGAAGGTCGCCCCCGGCGGGAGGCTGACGGCGCCGAAACGCCGGGCGATTTCGAAGACGGCCTGGATCTCGGCGGCCTTGGCGGGACCGATCCCCTTCAAGAGGCAGAGTTCGGCGGTCCCGGCCGTCGCCAGCCGGCGCAGGGTGCCGAAGCGGGCGAGGAGTTGCCGTGCGTGGTCGAGGGCGCTCATGGCGCTTGCGGCATCGCCGGTGCGCAGCACCAG
>JBFHXN010000106.1:0-7744 GCA_041598955.1 Desulfuromonadales bacterium
GCCATGGGCCCGCCCTTCTTTTTTCCCCTTTCTTATCCCTTTCCGTTCCCTGTTGATCTTCTTCAGATTTTATCGATAACCCCCTTGTTAGATTAACTCTTTTTGGTTAGAATGTTCTCAGGTTGGTCCCATTCTTTTCGCTTCTCTCGCGGACCCGGAGAACCCCATGTTCGGAGCCCGTATGCAACCCCTGGAAAACCTCAACTATATCTTCGACTGCGTCGCCGATGGCGTGGTCGCCATCGACTCGGATTTCATTGTCACCTATATGAACCGTGCCGCCGAGAACCTGACGGGTCGTCCCGCAAAGGAAGGCCTCGGTAAGCCTTGCAGTGAAGTGCTACGTTGCGACGTCTGCCGCGAAGGGTGCCCAGTGGCGGAAGCGATGGAGACGGGACATCCCGTCGTCAATCGTGAATTTGAATTGCTACCTCGCCAGGGAGGCGCACTCACGGTGTCCGTCACCGCTTCGCCGGTGCATGGAAAGGGCCAGGAACTCGAGGGAGGAGTGCTGACCTTTCGCGACATCTCCCTTCAGCCCGCCGAAAGAGCCAAGATCTCCGAGCACTACGCCTTCTTTGATATCATCAGTCGAAACCTTGGGATGCGAAGACTCTTCGACATTCTTCCCGACATCGCAGCCAGCGATGCCACGGTCCTCTTCTATGGGGAAAGCGGAACGGGGAAAGAACTCTTCGCTCAGGCCATCCATCGGCTAAGCCCCAGAAAAGACGCTCCCCTAGTCATCGTCAACTGCGGGGCGCTCCCCGAACCACTGCTGGAAGCCGAAATTTTCGGCTCCAGGCGCGGGGCCTATACGGGGTCGGTGGAAAACCGTCCGGGCCGCTTGGCCATGGCTGAGGGGGGAACGCTCTTCCTGGATGAGATCGGTGATCTGCCGCTTCCTTTACAGGTCAAACTTCTGCGGGTCCTTGAAAGCTATGAATTCCAACCGCTGGGAGCAGCCCACCCGCAGAAGGCGAATGTGCGCTTTGTGGCCGCCACCCACCGGGATCTGCCTGCCATGGTGGAAGAAGGGAGCTTTCGCCGGGATCTTTACTTCCGTCTTAACGTCGTCTCCCTCCAGATCCCTCCTCTGCGGGATCGCAGAGACGACATCCCCCTTCTTGTCGACCTCTTCATTGACCGCTTCAACCGCGCCTTTCACAAGAAACTTCGCGGTGTTTCCCCAGAAGTCTGCAGGCTCCTGCTGGACCACGACTATCCGGGCAACGTCCGGGAGCTGCTCAATCTCGTAGAGCAGAGCGTTATCCTCTGCCGAGACAACGAAATAGGCCTCGACAATCTCCCTGCTGCCTTTCTTTCCTCTGTTGCCAGCAAGGAGCCGACCCGCTACTTCAAGACCCGTCGCCCAGACCGTGAAGCCCTCTCTGAGGTCCTCCTGAAGCATCATGGGCGACGCAACGAAGTGGCCGAAGAACTCGGAATCGACAGAACCACCCTCTGGCGCTGGATCAAGCGCATGGACATAAAAACCTCCTAGCTCTCCCTCCTGAATATCTCCTCCCCCTATCCAGATTAAACCCTGCACAGTTTCGGGTTGCCTCTCCTCCCTTCCAAGCTCTATAATTCAGAAATCGGCCTATTACCAAAGACTTCTCCCTTTCGGAGCTTGCTCTCAGGTGGAGATCCATGAACGAAACCGCGCTGCGCTATCGAAACATCATCGAGCAACTGAATGATTTGGACGGGCAGGGGCGAAGCGACGAAGCCCTTCATAGGGCCCGAGACGCTGCCCGCGAGGCGAGAGGGGAAGGTGAGGAAGGTTATGCGCTCTTCTTCGAAGGGGAGGAGGCATGCCTCTCGGGCGAGCTCCGCAGAGGAGCCCGTCTGGAGGGGAGGGCCGCAGAACTTCTACCCGATGTTCCTTTTGTCCTTTCCAACTTCGGCGTTCTGCTTTCAATGCTCGGCCGCCCGCGACGTGCCCTCGGTGTCCTTGATCGCGCGCTGAACATCGAACCCAGTGATCTCCATGCCTTGGCTCAAAAAGGGGTCTGTCTGTCAAAGATGGGCTTTGACCAGGAAGCCCTTCGCTGTTTCGAAAGGGTTCTGGAGCTGGAACCCGGCCAGCCCCATGCCCTTCGGAACCGGGCCATCTCTCTCTCCCGGATAGGTCGGGAGGCGGAAGCCCTTACAATTCTGGATCAGGTCTTGGCTCTCGATTCCCTCGATTCCCACGCCCGCAGCGAACGGAAGATCCTTCTGGATGAGATCCACCTCAGGGGAACGCCCCTGGGATGGCTTCTGCTCTGGGTGCGAAAGAGCCTTTTCCCCGCCCTCCGGCGAGCCTGGTATCGAGCCTTCTGAGACCCGTTTCCCCTTCAGGCCCCGATTTCAAACCAGATATCTGTTTCGCATCACTCTCATGAGCAATACGCCCGTTACCGATAGGCAGAGGCCAACACAGAGAACCAGGTAGCCGAAGGTTGCGGCATCCCCTACTCCTGCAATTTCCCTCCCCTTCAAAAACGCGATCATCCCGATCCCGCCGAAGGTCGCCCCCCCTCCCATGATATAGATCGCCATCGCCAGAAGTCCGAGCAGCAGCCCTTTTTTGTCCCTCATACTCTCCTCCGTGTTGCGGATGGAGGGCGGGGGCCGTCCTTTCGACCCCCGCCCGGTTTAACCCCTATGTCAACCCGTTATAAAACCGTAGAGCATCAGGAACGCCAAAGCCAGTCCCGTAAAGAGGGCCAGAAAACCGAACCCCTTGAACAGGAAGTCATAAAGGGCCCCGCTGGGACGACGCACCAGAAATTCCTCGGTGATCCCCAGTTGCTCGTACCGTTTCCACTGGTCGGCCCGCTCTTCGATGAATTCCTCTTTGGACATCTGCCCATTGAATATCACGAAGTCCATGGGGAACTTCTCTGGCCGTCCGTGGGTGTTGAAGAAGTGAACGGTGAAGATGAAGCCGGTGGCCAGGAGTGCCTCGTCGGAGTGAACGATGGTCGCCACGTTGAACGTCCACCCTGGGAGAATCTGTCCGAAGAACTCCGGGAACCAGAGAAGAAGCCCGGACCCCCCGATGGCAAACATCCCCCAGAAGACCGCCAGGAAGTCGAATTTTTCCCAGTAGGTCCAGCGGTCGAAACTCGGCTTCGGACCCCGGAAAAAGAACCAGCGGACCATCCCTGCGATGTCCTTCAGGTCCCGGAAGTTCGGCATGAGCGATTCAGGGCCGAAGAGCCTGTGGAGCCAGTGGGCCTTGATGTCCTTGCGGACAAAGAGAAAATCGAAGCTCATGATGATCGCCGCCAGGAAGTAGTAGAAGGTCAGAATGGCACAGCCCCGGTGGATAAGGCCGGCGTATTCAACCCCACCGTAAAATGCCATCATGCTGTGCGCCCATGCCTGATCGGCAAACTTCAGCGGAAGGCCCGTCAAGGAGAGCCCCAGGAAACTGATGATGACCGTCAGGTGGAGGAAAATGTGACGCATCTGGAAACGCATGTACTGCTTGTGCCCGTCGGGGATGGCGTGTCCGTGCTCCCCCCGTGCAAGGGCCCGCTCTTTTTCCCTGTTTTCAATGAATCCGCGGAACATCCAGAGCAGGGTGTGGAGCCAGAAAACCGCAAAGGTTCCCACCAGCAGTCCGGTCATGGAGATATATGTGTAATAGAGGATGGGGTAGTTCGCCCTGTCGGCGTGGTCACCATGGGAATAGAACTTTGTGAACTGAGTGCTTGCCTTGGGGTGACATGCCGAGCAAGTGGTCACAAGATTGTCGGGATGGAGGCTCGAAGCTGGGTCCTCCTCGGGAAGGACCTTGTGCGCCATGTGGCAGTCGGAGCATCCTGCGACCTGCTCGGGGAACCCGAGCTCATAACTTTTGCCGTGATAGCTCTCCATGAAGGTTCCCACGGCGATGGGGAAGACTTCGTTCCGCTCCATCATCGCTTCATCGGCATGACAACTCACACAGACCTTCGTGTGAAGGGCTCTTGCCTCCTGGGAGGACGCTTCGCCAATCTTCGCTATGGCGTGCAGCTGATGACAATCGGTGCAGGTTGGTGCGTCTGGATTGCCGGCCCTGACTCCCTGTGCATGGATGGAGGCCTCATAGTCGCTGGTATCATGACACTCGGCGCATGCCACTGATACTGCTTTTTTGTCGCCGCCCCATCGGGTTTGGGTATGGATCTGGGTGTGGCAGCCGATGCACTCGACTCCGTTTTCTGCATGAACGCTCCCACCGTGTTCCGCTGTCTCACTCTTGTGACATCCCGAACAGTCGACGGGCTTGATGGCCACCTCGCCATTGCCGTGGCGCTTGATGTCGGTGATCTCCGCATGACAGCTCGTGCAACCGTTGCTCCCATGGACCGAGGCCGAAAACCCCGCCGCAGCGATACTATCGCCATGGCACCCAAGGCAAGTCTTCGGATCAATCGCCAGACCCTGGCTCCCGGCGGCGGGCAGCGCCACAGACAGCGCAACTGCGATCATCCAAAATACGATTCTCACCCTCATCTTTGCTCCTCCTCCTTGTTTTGCTGCATGGATTCAGTTTCGCCCTCAGAATCGAGAGCCATCAATTCCTTGACCACCCGTTCCGGGTCCACCCCGTGTCGGTTATTGAAACGAAAGAGTAATTCGTGGACATAAAGTCCAACATTGCTCTTGTAGCCACCCCGATAATCCTTCAACTGACCCACAAGGTACCCGAGGAATTGTCTGCAAAGGGCCACTTTGACCCGATCCAAGTGAGTTTCCATCACCCCTTCGATTCGTCCGAAAATCTCTCCAACCCCTTGGTTGCTAGACCTTTCCCCCCCCCTGGTGTATAGGGTCAGTCCAGGTCCCAATTGGGCCCGCAGTTGATCCCCTGATCCCTGGAAAACCCCTGGTGGACAGGAGAGAACCTTTCCTCTCCATGCAAGAAGGGTCATAAGCTCAACTTCATCTCCCAGAATATTTTTCCCGTCCCCCCCAACGCCAACACTCAGAGATGGGCCCCTAGTAAGTATCTCCTCCATCACTCCAGCCCACTCTGCTTCGTTCAGTTTGCGCAGTATCTTCCTGAGCTTTGCATATCCTCGATGAACCGTTTTACGGTTTACCCCTACGCTCAGAGCCGCCGCGTCAGCAGGCAGTTTCCTCCAGAAGCATCGTGTCATTTCAACCCGCAGGTGATCGTCGAGGTGTCCTTTTTTCGATCGAACTGTGAATTTATGACGGCATCCTCTACACATTCGACGACCGTCAGCCAGAGAATATGATGAATTTTCTCCACAAGATGGACAACAAATCTCCATAGGTCTTCAATTCCCATGGTTCCCGGTTCCAACATCCGGGCCCATAGTCATCTGTTTTAGGGGCCCGGTTCGGTCCGGTTAGATGGACTGGTGAAACGAACCGCAAAAAAATTGGCCGACCTTCAAGGCCGCCTTCCACTATTTCGCTTAGTAACCTCACCCCTTGAAAAAGCTATTCTTTAATGGACCAGGAACTCAATGCAGGCCCAACCGATACAAGAGAGAGACCAGAGAACAAATAGCGCCGTAACAAATCCCACCAGGCCTACAGCGAGGAGAACTCCCCCCTTGAACGTCGCTCGTACCCGCTCTGCTAGCACCATTTTCCCCTCCGCCATTGATCAGTCAAATGAACAGGGTGACCGGGGGGCTGCTTTCAGCCCCCCCCAACCAAGTTACCGACCAGAGAACCAGGATCGACAAACCGATGACACCGCTGCCCACGAGGCTGAATATTCCTACCTTGTAAAAGAAGCGAAAAATGTCGCTCAATTCTTTCATCATGAATTGAATACTCCCAGTCCCTGGCGAGCGTTCCTCAACAAACCCTGTTCACCAGATCGAAGGCCATACCTCCGAGACAGCTCAGCGACCAGAGAATGAACACCGATGTCATCAGCCCCACCAGCACGAGTATTCCCACAAATCCTATTCCGTAACTGGTTCCGATAGATTTTTCGACCATGTCTCTCGCTTTCATGGAACACCCCCGTTTCACTTGGGCAGCAGTGTCCAGACTTCACCCGATGTCAGGTCCATTTTGTAAAGATATCGACGGCGGCTCCCCCCATACAGGTGAAGGACCAGACAATGAATGCCGCCAGAGAGAGCCCCACAAACCCCATGGCACCATAGACACCGGCTTTGTACGTCGCTTTGATCGGGCTGCTGATCAGGTTTTCGGCTTTCATGGTCACCTCCATTGATTTTCGGTTGGATTGCTTTCCCGGAAGCCGTTCAATCGGCCTTGCCAGGCTTGATCAGACCAGTTTCTCACCCAAGTAGGTCAGGGCGGGCCATGCCACGTAAGTTCCCGCCGATACGGCGACAGCTCCGAGGACCGCCAGGACCGTTTTCAGATATCCACTGTTTCTCGGCTTGGTGGTGATGTTTTCGACTCTCATCTTTTTCCTCCGTCGTTTTCAGTAGGTTTTTATAAGGCTCAGTTCCACTCTCGGACGACTCTGAACCCTTTCCTCCGGCCTCGAAACGAGGCAGAAGGGGCTTCCTTTGCTGTTGGCCGACTCTCCTTTGGTTAACCCTCCTTCTCTCCAAGTGTTCAGCGCCTCGGCCACCGAACCTGCGGCACCGTGATAAACCTCTATTCCCAAGCTGCTGAGAGTTCTGAAAGCCCTGGGCCCCGTCTCTCCGGTGAGTAGGCACCGGACCCCGCATTCGTGAAGCATGCGGCTAGCTTTCTCCCCGGCTCCATGGGAGACGTTTCGAATCTCCTGATTGTCTATGAATTCCCAATTCCCTGTTGCGAGGTCATGCAGGACCATCCAATAGGCCCGTCCGAAACTTTCGTCGACTTGGTATTCCGGCCCCGGTCCACGAGCTGTTATCGCCACCTTCACGTGTAATCTCCTTTGCCGGAGCAGAAACGGCTAGATGGTTTTCACAGGCACCCAGGGCTGCAGGCCTTGACTTCTTTCCAGGGGAACTCTCTGCAATCTGCAGCCTCGACCCAGATACCCTTTCTGGCCAAGTGGCTCGCGAAAGCCGCGGGAGGTGTTTCGCAATAGAGCCCCTGAATTCCCTGATCCACGAACCATTGAAATAGGTCGTTTCCCTTTTTGGAATCCCAGACCCGGATCGACACATTTTCGACGTTCCCCGAGGAGCGATCCAAGTCACAGTGGAAATAAATTTGCTCAAGGCCTTTACCAGGCCTGACAAGAGACCCGTAGTATGGGACGGCAATTCTTGTAGCGCTCAGAGTCTCCTTCATGATGTCCCCCTTTGCCCTGTAGGTATTCCAAGACTCGTGCCGAACCAGGCTCTGTTTTTGCAAAGGTTGTGTTACCCTGTAATTACGAGCAGTTGAAAGGTTTACAGGGTGGGCTGTCTGAGGAGGTGGGGAGGCTCGTGATGTTGCTGACGCAACAGGAGAGGGAGTCTTATTAGGCGTGTTTAATTTTTATCGATATGTTTTCAACGACTTACAGATGTTGCACGGACACGCAACACCACACGGCCATTGCAACCGTTGCAACACATGCAATTGCTGCAACATTCAAATGAATAGACCTAAATGTTCCTTGGAAACCTTGTACGGATGAAACATTCTTTTTTCTTAGAGTCGCTTGGAAGGATAATGGCAGGCAGAGGGGATTGGAGGTGAAACGAGGGGGGATGACTTACAAGGAAGGACGGAGTCAGCCAAGGTCGAACCTTTTCATCCATCTCCAGAGGGTTGTACGGTCGATTCCGAGTTCCCGAGCGACCTGGGAACGATTGTGCCC
>JBFHXN010000107.1:0-7687 GCA_041598955.1 Desulfuromonadales bacterium
GCATCAGGGCCGGGGCGTTGACGAAGCCGAGGACCCGGTTGCAGAAGACGGCGCCGTCCATGAAGCGCCCCACCTGGTGCATGGAGGGGTTGGCGGCGAGGTAGCCGATGCGCTCCCCGGGCAGGGCGAGGTCCTTGGAGTGGGAGGTGACGATCACCGAGTTGCGCACGCACCCGAAGATGCTGGGGACGGTCGCCCCGTCGTAGGAGATGCGGGCGTAGGGCTCGTCGGAGATGACGTAGATGGTCCTCTCGAGCTCCTTCTCCTTGGCCGCGACGATCTCCCCGAGGCGCTGGAGGTCCTCCCGGGGGTAGATAACGCCGGTGGGGTTGTTGGGGGAGTTGACGATGATCCCCCGGGTGTTGGGGCCGATGGCCTTTTCGATGGCCGACAGGTCGAGCTGGAAGGTGTCGGGGTCGGTCCAGACCTCCCGGGTGATCCCCCCGTGGTTGTCGACGTAGAATTTGTACTCGACGAAGTAGGGGGCCAGGATGAGGATCTCCTCCCCGGGGTTGAGGATGGTCTTGAGGACCACGTTGAGGGCCCCGCCCGCCCCGCAGGTCATGATCACCTGGCCGGCGGAGACCGGCACGGGGGAGTGGAGGGAGAGGTGGTCGGCCACGGCCTGGCGGGTCTCCTCGTAGCCGGCGTTGTTCATGTAGCGGTGCATCCCCGGCAGGGGGTGGCCGGCCAGTTCAAGCAGTTCTCGGTGGAAGGCCTCGGGGGGCTCGGCGGTGGGGTTTCCCAGGGTGAAGTCGAAGACGTTCTCCTCGCCGTGGATCTTGCGCAGGGCCGCCCCCTCCTCGAACATCTTGCGGATCCAGGACGATTTTTCGAGACACCCAAGGACTTTCACGGAAATCGACATGCGGAGACCCTCCAGCGGCGCGGTTAAATGGTGGATGAGTTTACCCGCCGCGCCTCGGGGCGGTCAAGAAGAAAGGGGAGGCTTTCGTGGGTCACCTCCCGGGAGAAAGGGCCGCCTGCGAGGCGGCTTTCCCGTTGCAATTTGCCCCCCGCTGGGCTACATTGACTTCCCATTTTCAGGAGGGGAGACGCGCCGATGGACGACAGGAAGCTCGACGGACTGCGCAACCGGATCGACGCCGTGGATGACCAGATCCTCGACCTTCTCAACCAGAGGGCAGGCCTGGTCATCGAGGTGGGCAAGCACAAGGCCGACGGGCGCCAGGAGTTCTACGTTCCTCACCGGGAGCGGGCCATCTACGAGCGGCTCACGGCGGCCAACGCCGGGCCCTTCCCCAACGCGGCGGTGCGGCGGGTCTTCCGGGAGATCATCTCGGCCTCCCTCTCCCTCGAGGAGCCGATGAAGGTCGCCTTTCTCGGCCCCTCGGCCACCTTCACCCACGTGGCCTCCATGCAGCAGTTCGGGCTCTCGGCCCAGCTGGTGCCCCAGAAGAGCATCCCCGCGGTCTTCGACGAGGTCCTGCGAGGCCGCGCCCAGTTCGGGGTGGTGCCGGTGGAGAATTCCAATGAGGGGGTCGTCTCCCACACCCTCGACATGTTCATGGAGTCGGACCTCAAGATCAACGTCGAGATCCTGCTCGAGATCTCCCATGACCTTCTGACCCGCAGCGGGCGCCTCGACGAGGTGCAGAAGGTCATCTCCCATCCCCAGGCCCTCGCCCAGTGCCGCAAATGGCTCGAGGAGAACCTCCCCGACGTTCCCCTGGTCGACGTGGCCAGCACGGCCCTGGCCGCCCAGATGGCCGCCGAGGACGGTTCCGCCGCGGCCGTGGCGAGCGAGGCCGCCGGCTCCCTCTACGGCCTGCAGGTCGCCAAGAAGAAGATCGAGGATCATCCCAACAATTTCACCCGCTTCCTGGTCATCGGGCGTACCGGCCCGGCCCGCACCGGAAGGGACAAGACCTCGGTCATGTTCAGCGTCAAGGACGAGCCGGGGATCCTCTACCGCATGCTCGAGCCCTTCAGCAAGCACAACATCAACCTGAGCAAGATCGAGAGCCGCCCCATGAAGCAGAAGGCCTGGGAGTACATCTTCTTCCTCGACATGGAGGGGCACATCGACGACGAGAACGTGCGCGCCGCCGTCGAGGAGCTGAAGGGCTACTGCCAGTTTCTCAAGGTTCTCGGCTCCTACCCCAGGGCCCGCTGAGCCCCCCACCCAATCGATCATGGATGGCAGCTCTATGGAGAAACTCTTCATTCCCAGACTCGCGGTGATCGGCGTCGGCCTGATCGGAGGCTCCCTGGCCCTCGCCCTCAAGGAGGCCGGCGCCGTCGGCGAGGTGGTGGGGATCGGCCGGGGACAGGCCAACCTCGACAAGGCCCTGGAGCTCGGAGTGGTCGACCGGGTCACCCGGGATCCGGCCGAAGGGGTGGCCGGGGCCGATCTGGTCTTTCTCGCCACCCCGGTGCTCAGCCTGGCGCAGGTCGCCGCAGCGGTGGCCCCCCACCTGAAAGAGGGTGCGGTGCTGACCGACGGAGGGAGCGTCAAGGGGGCCGTGGCCGAAGCGGTCGAGCCCCTGCTGCCGAAGGGGGTCCATTTCGTACCCGGCCATCCCATCGCGGGGACGGAAAAGAGCGGGGCCGAGGCCGCCTTCGCCACCCTCTACCGGAAGCGGCGCTGCATTCTCACCCCCACCCCCCGGACCGATCCCGCCGCTCTCGAGCTGGTGCGGAGGGTCTGGGAGACCGCCGGCAGCGAGGTGGTGCTGATGGATGTCGAGAAGCACGACCGGGTCCTCGCCGCCATCAGCCACCTGCCCCACATGGTGGCCTACTCCCTGGTCAACGCCGTGGGCTCCTACGACCGCTACGAGGAGAACATCCTCGAATATTCGGCGGGGGGCTTTCGGGACTTCACCCGCATCGCCTCCTCCGACCCCGACATGTGGCGGGACATCGCCCTCACCAATTCCGAGGCGGTGCTGGAGATGATGGAGCGCTTCGAGACCTTCTTCGCCGAGCTCAAGGAGGATGTGCGCCGCGGCGACGCCTCGCGGCTCTTCGAATTCTTCCAGCGCTCCAAGGAGATGCGGGACGCGATCCTGTGAGCAGGACAACTGGGACCGCCACAGAGGCACAGAGCGCATTCAGGGGAATCGGTGCTTGTTTCAAACCCCTCGGCGCCTCCGCGCCTCTGCGTTCCATTGATTCATAGATAATTATCGCCCTGGATTCGTCCGGGCCTGAAAGGCCGACCATGAGCACCCAGCAGACCGAATCGCGCACCGTCCCGCCGGCCCGCCGGCTCAAGGGGGAGATCGCCATCCCGGGGGACAAGTCGATCTCCCACCGCTCCATCATGTTCGGCTCCCTCGCCCGGGGAACCACCACCATCCAGGGGTTTCTCCACGGTGAGGACAACCACCGGACCCTGAACGCCTTCCGGGCCATGGGGATCGAGATCGAGGAGCTCCCGGGCGGAGTCCTGAAGGTTCACGGCAAGGGGCTGCACGGCCTCTGCGAGCCGGCCGACGTGCTCGACTGCGGCAACTCGGGGACCACCATCCGGCTGATGACGGGCCTGCTCTCCGGCCAATCCTTCTTCTCCGTGCTCACCGGCGACCGCTACCTGCGCCGCCGCCCCATGAAACGGGTGGTGGGACCCCTCGCCTCAATGGGGGCCCGCATCTGGGGGCGCGGAGGCGGAGACCTGGCGCCCCTCGCCATCCAGGGGGGGGCTCTTCGGGGAGCGCGGTACGAATCCCCCATCGCCAGCGCCCAGATCAAGTCGGCCCTGCTGCTGGCGGGGCTCTTCGCCGAGGGGGAGACCACGGTCTGCGAGCCCCACCTCTCCCGGGATCACAGCGAGCGGATGCTGCGCTATTTCGGTGCGCCTGTCCGGGTCTTCGACGGCGGCGTGACCCTCTCCGGAGGGCCCGACCTGCAGGCCCGGGAGGTCTTCGTCCCCGGGGACATCTCCTCGGCCGCCTTCTTCCTGGTCGCCGCCCTGATCACCCCGGGCTCCGAACTGCTCATCCGCAATGTCGGGGTGAACCCGACCCGCAGCGGCATTCTCGACATCCTGCGGCAGATGGGGGGCTCCATCGAGGAGCTCGATTGCCGGGAGCTGGGGGGAGAGCCCGTGGCCGATCTGCTGGTCAAAAGCAGTTCCCTGCGGGGAATCGAGATTGGCGGGGAGGTGGTCCCCCGGGCCATCGACGAGTTTCCCGTGGTCGCCGTCGCCGCCACCTTCGCCGAGGGGGTCACCACCATCCGCGACGCCCGGGAGCTGCGGGTCAAGGAAACGGACCGGATCGCCGCCATGACGGCCGAGCTGACGAAGCTCGGCGCCAAGGTGGAGCCCCGGGAGGACGGCATGGTCGTCACCGGCGTGGGAAGCCTGCGCGGCGGGGCCGTTGACTCCCAGGGGGATCACCGCATCGCCATGAGCATGGCCGTGGCCGCCCTGCGTGCCTCCGGGGAGGTTTCCATCGGCGACACGGGGTGCACCGCCACCTCCTTTCCCGGCTTCTGGGACCTTCTCGGGAAGGTGAGGGAGGGGTAGGGGAGATGGACGTGTGGGAGGAAGGGTTGAAGAGGGAATTGATCATCGCCATCGACGGGCCCTCCGGTGCCGGCAAGAGCACCCTGAGCAAGCTGCTCGCCCAGGCCCTCGGCTACATCCATATCGACACGGGCGCCATGTACCGCTGCGTCGCCCTGGCCTCCCGCCGCCGCGGGGTCGATCCGGCCGACGAGGAAGCCCTGGGAGCCCTCGCCGAGAGCCTGGAGATCGGCTTCGACCGGAAGGGGGGGCGAGAGCGGGTTCTGCTCGACGGAGAAGACGTCTCCGGCGCCATCCGCACCCCGGAGGTGAGCTTGCTCACCAGCCGTGTCGCCGCCTGCCTGGCCGTGCGCGAGGCAATGGTGGCGCTCCAGCGGGGGATGGGGGATAAGGGTGGGGTGGTCCTGGAGGGGAGGGACATCGGCAGCGTGGTCTTTCCCCATGCCGAGGTCAAGTTCTTCCTGAGCGCCACGGCCGAGGAGCGGGGGCGCAGGCGCTTCGAGGAGCTGCGGGCCAAGGGGATGGAGGTCGATCTCTCCCGGACCATCGCCGAAGTGGAGGAGCGGGACGCCGCCGACAGCGCCCGGGAGCACGCCCCCCTGATCCAGCCCGCCGACGCGGTGGTCATCGACTCGACGGCCCTGGGGATCGAGGAGGTTCTGCAGGAGATGCTGCGGGTCGTCGCCCTGAGGCGGCGGGCCGGGGAGGGAAAGGGTCCATGAAGATCCTTCTGGCCGAGAGCGCCGGTTTCTGCTTCGGGGTCAAGCGCGCCACCAATATGGCCTTCGATGCCGCCGGCCATTATCACCAGATCTGCTCCCTGGGGCCGATCATTCACTCCCCCCAGCTGGTCCGAAAGCTCGAGGAGCAGGGGGTGAAGGTCATCCAGCAGGTGGAAGACATCCCCGACGGGGCGGTCATCATCCGCTCCCACGGCGTGACGGCCCGCGAGCTGGACGGAATCATCTCCCGGGAGCTCAAGATCGTCGACGCCACCTGCCCCTTCGTCAAGAAGGCCCAGGATCACGCGGCCATGCTCAGTCGCGAGGGGTATGCGGTGGTCCTTGTCGGGGAGCAGGAACACCCCGAGGTGCAGGGGATCGTCTCCTACGCCCGGGAGGGGGATGTCTTCGTGGTCGCCGACCGCGAGGAGGCCCTGGCTCTTCCCCGGCGGGGGCGCATCGGCGTGGTGGCCCAGACCACCCAGTCCTTCGAGAATCTGCGTCAGGTGGTCGAAGTCCTCCTCGGCAAGAGCAGCGAGCTGAGGGTCTTCAACACCATCTGCGACGCCACGGCCGTGCGCCAGAGCGAGGCCCGCACCGTGGCCCAGCAGGCCGACGTGATGCTGGTCATCGGTGGGTTCAACAGCGCCAACACCAACCGCCTGGCTCAGATCTGCGCCGACATCCAGCGTCGCACCCACCACGTGGAAACCGCCGGAGAGATCGATCCCGCCTGGTTCGAAGGAGCGCAGACCGTCGGAATCACCGCCGGGGCCTCCACCCCCCGCTGGATCATCGAAGAGGTGGTCGCAAGGGTCAAGGAGATGGGGAAATAAAGGTTTGTCTTTTTAAAGACTTTGTGTTAGCGTCACTCTTCGCGGCTGAGAGCCGCGGCTGTCGGCAACGACGGGAAAATCGCTAGGGGGTCACAACTTACATGGTTGACAAGAAACAAGCCAAGGATCTGGATTTCGAAAACGACATGATGGAAGATTCCGAGGAGCAGAGTTTCGCTGAAATGCTCGAGGAGTACGAGCAGTCAGGACAGGAGCTCGGGCGGGACCAGGTGGTGACCGGGACCGTGCTGCAGGTCAATCCCGACTCGGTGGTCGTGGACGTTGGCTATAAGTCCGAAGGGGTCATCCCCCTGCGCGAATTCTTCGACGAAACGGGAGTCGCCAACGTCAAGGTCGGCGATACCGTCGACGTCCTGATCGAAGGGACCGAAACCGAAAGCGGCCTGCTCGCCCTCTCCAAGGAGAAGGCCGTGCGGCGCAAGATCTGGAACTCCCTCGAGGAGAACGCCACCGTGGAGGGGAAGATCGTCTCCCGGATCAAGGGGGGTCTCTCCGTCGACATCGGCGTCAACGCCTTCCTCCCCGGCTCCCAGGTCGACCTGCGCCCCGTGCGCAATCTCGACAAGCTGGTGGGCGAGACCTTCGATTTCCGCATCATCAAGCTCAACAAGCGCCGCGGCAACATCGTGCTTTCCCGCCGGGTGCTTCTCGAGGAGGAGCGCGAGTCGCTGCGAGGCGATACCCTCAAGAACCTTGAGGAAGGGCAGATCATGGAAGGGGTCGTGAAGAACCTGACCGACTACGGGGCCTTCATCGATCTCGGCGGCATCGACGGTCTGCTTCACATCACCGACATGTCCTGGGGCCGGGTCAACCACCCCTCCGACGTGCTCAACGTCGGTGAGAAGATCAATGTCAAGGTCCTCAAGTTCGACACCGAGAAGGAGCGCGTCTCCCTCGGTCTCAAGCAGATCATCCCCGATCCCTGGGCCGAAGCCGAAGCCAAGTATGCCGTGGGCGAGCGCGTCACCGGCAAGGTCGTCAGCCTGACCGATTACGGGGCCTTCATCGAGCTGGAGAGCGGTGTCGAGGGTCTGATCCATGTCTCCGAGATGAGCTGGACCAAGCGGATCAAGCACCCCAGCAAACTGCTCAACGTGGGGGACGAAGTGGAGACCGTGGTGCTGGCCGTCGACGTCCAGAACCGCCGCATCTCCCTCGGCCTGAAGCAGATCGAGTCGAATCCCTGGGATGTCGTGGCCGAGAAGTTCCCCATCGGGACCATCATCGAGGGGCAGGTCAAGAACATCACCGATTTCGGCGTCTTCGTCGGCGTCGACGAGGGGATCGACGGTCTGGTCCACATCTCCGATCTCTCCTGGACCAAGCGGGTCAAGCATCCTTCCGAAATCTACAAGAAGGGTGACCTGGTCAAGGCCGTCGTGCTCAATATCGACCGCGACAACGAGCGCTTCTCCCTCGGCATCAAGCAGATCGCCCAGGACCCCTGGGAGGCCATTCTCAAGAGCCTCCCCTCCGGCTCCATCGTCAAGGGGAAGGTCACCTCGGTGACCGACTTCGGGATTTTCCTGGAGATCGAGGAAGGGATCGAGGGGCTCATTCATGTCTCCGAGATCAGCAAGGAGAAGATCGACACCCCCAAATCCTTCGCC
>JBFHXN010000108.1:0-7666 GCA_041598955.1 Desulfuromonadales bacterium
AGTGCATCAATTGTGGGGCCTGCGAGCCCGCCTGCCCCGTCGACGCCATCAGCGAGCAGGGGGACGTGAGGGTCATCGATGCGGCCACCTGCACCGACTGCGGGGCCTGCGTGGACACCTGCCCCGTGGACGCCATCAAGGCGTGACCGAAAGCTGCGGGGGGGGGTGACCCGGCAGGGCGCCCTCCCCGCATTTCTCCCGGCGGCGGCAACGGCACCGGGGGAAGGAGACCGCCATGTTCGGCCTTGGAACAACGGAACTGATCATCGTCCTGGTCCTGGTGCTGGTGATCTTCGGGGCCGGAAAACTCCCCGAGATCGGCGGCGCCCTCGGAAAGGGGCTGCGCAACTTCAAGAAGTCCGTCAAGGACCCCGAAGAAATCGACGTGACGCCCGAGGACAAGGAGAAGCAGGGGCAGGACAAGAAAGAGTAGCAAGACTCCTCGCACCCTTTTCAACGAAGAAAGCCGCCCCCGATCGGGAGCGGCTTTCTTCATTTGGGGCCGGGCCGGACGAACCGTCCCGGAGAATTTTCTACTTGGAAACCGGTTGGGAATCGACCACCTCGACGGTGTACTCGGCGAGCCCCGCCGGCACGCCGTTGAAGGCGATGGTGAAGGAGATCGACTTGCCGGAGGGGACGTTGAGGTTGGAAAGAGCCTCTCCGAACTGGTTGTTCATCGCCTCCTGGACCTTTGTGAAGGGGAGGCTGCGCAGGGCGGCATCGTCCAGAGGATTCCCGCAGTAGACCGTCTGCTGCCGGATCACCTGGCCCTGGGCGTTGAACAGGGCCCCCTTGACCTGAATGGCGGAGCGGGCCTCGGGGAACCTGTTGACGGCCCGGCCACGGATGACGAAGAGATCCCCCGAGGGGCCGCCGGACACGACAACGTATTCGAGCCCCTCCAGGTCGACCCGGCCGGCCGGGGCGGCCGCGAGACCTCCCCCGGTGAGCTGCCGGAGCAGCTGGTCGACGACGGGGAGTTGCCCCTGCTTCCAGAAGAAAAAGGCTGCCGCCCCGCCCAGAATCAGCAGAAGAAAAAGGCAGACCGTCAGGACTCCGGAGGAGGAGCTCTTTTTCGGGGCCGCGGGAGGTCCGGGGACCGAGTCGGCGAAGTCCTCGTTGTCAGAGGGAAAGTCGAGATCGGCGGGACCGGCCTGGGGCATCGAAGGCGCGTAGGAGGGAGAAGCGGCCGCCGCGCCGCCGCCAGGCAATTCCGTGAACTTGAACTCACTCCCTACAGGGGGCTGGGAGGACGGGGGCTCTTCGTCGAACCCGAAGTCGGTATCGATGCCCGGAGCCGCTCCGCCCCCTCCGGTTGTCCCCGGGGAATCCCCCCCCCAGGACTCCTCCTCGAAGGAGAACTCGCTGGTGCCTGGGGCCGGGGCCTGGGAGGCCGGCGCCTGATCGAAATCGAAGGAGAAGTCGGAGGCCTCGGCCCCGGCGCTCTCTTCCATGTCGAATTCGTCGCCGCCTGAGGCATCCCCCCCCCCCGAAGGAGAAATCGTCCTCCCCGGCCTCCCCCGCTGCGGGCGGCGCATCGAAGCCGAGATCCGACTCGTCGGCCCCTTCGGAGAAGGCCGAGTCGAAATCGAATCCGGAGGCACTCTCGGAGGAGGGCGTCTCGGCGGCAAAGTCGCCGAAATCCTCATCCTGACCGGAGGGTTCCCCGCCGGAGGCATCGGCGAAGTCGAATTCCTCGGCGGCGGGCGCATCGGCGGAAGGGGGATAGACGGTGAATACTTCCTTGCAGTGGGAACAGCGAACCTTGACCCCTTCCGGCTTGAGCTTCTCGTCGGGGAGACGGAAGCGGGTGTCGCATTTTTCACACTGGATAACCATGCAGTCTCTCCCTATTGCGCAGCAGAAGCGCTCTCCACCAGGTAGATCTCCGGCAGGTTCCGGTACCTCTCATCATAGTCGAGACCGTAGCCGACGATGAAACCATCCTCCATGGAAATCCCCACGTAGTCGGCCTCGATCGGTATCTCCCGGCGGGCACGCTTGTCGATGAGGGTGCATATCTTCACCGATGCGGGCTCCTGCAGCAGCAGCCGGTTGTAGAGGTAGCTCAGGGTGTGGCCGCTGTCGACGATGTCCTCGATGATGAGCACATCGCGGCCACGGATGGGCTCCTCGAGGTTCTTGCGCATCTCGACGACGCCCGAGGAGTAGGTCTCCGCGCCGTAGCTGGCCAGGCGCACGAAATCGACCACGGAGGTCACGGTGAGGTGACGAACCAGGTCCGCGAGAAAGAGAAAGGAGCCCTTGAGGACGGCCACCAGGACCACCTCCCGCCCCTGGTAGTCCCGGCTGATCTCAGCCGCAACCCGCTCCACCTCGGAGGCGATCCGCTCCCGCGAGAAGAGCGGCTTCATCGAAAGTTCGGTCATGACCCATCCGATCCGGAAAATTGAATTCGACCTGAAAGGGGAACCTATAGCAAATCTAGGGATTTGTGTCAATTCATTCATCCCTTGCGGAAGAGACGGCCCGGTTCCTATCCGCCAATGTCTGTGCTATAATTCCGGCGCTGGTCAGACCACCACCCAAGGGAGACCCCGACATGCCCAGGATCCTTGCCGCCTTGGCCCTTGCCCTCTTCTTGGCATCCCCCGCCGCGGCGGCCGAACCGAAAATCGAGACCGACCGCACCGAGATCAACTTCGGACAGATCTTCCAGGGGGAAACCATCACCCGCGCCTTCGCCTTCCGCAACGCCGGCGATGCGCCGTTGAACATCGAACAGGTGAAAACCTCCTGCGGCTGCACCGCCGCCCTGCTCTCCAACTCCACTCTCGCCCCGGGGGAGAGCGGGGAGGTGAGCACCACCTTCGACTCGACCCGCTTCCGCGGGGCGGTGGTGAAAACCATCTACCTCTACAGCAACGATCCCAAGCAGCGCGTGATCCAGCTCCACCTTCGGGGAACCGTTCAGGAACTTTTCCGGATCATGCCCGAGCAGTTCGCCTTCGGCCCCATACCGCCGGAGAAGAGCCTGGAGGGGAAGGTCACCCTGACCAACCAGAGCGGAAACCCCATCCGCATCACTGCCATAAGCACCACGGCTCCCGAGTTCACCGCCCGGGCCGCTTCCATGGTCCTCTCCCCCGGCCAGCCGGTGGACATCCTGGTCACCGCCATCGCCAAGCCCGGCCCAGCCCGGGTCACCGGCTACGTCATGGTCAAAACCGACAGCTCTCTGTCTGGAGAGATCCGCATTCCGGTCTACCTGGCCGTCACCCAACCCTGAGACAGGCACAGCTTTTTTCCGCAGGGCTCACAATGGGCTCCACCCCTGGAAGCCGGACGGGCGCAGACCTATCCGCGCCCCCGGCAGAGGGTTTCCAGGCGGTCTAGAATCTGCACTTCGAGACGGGCCCCGGTGAGGTCGTTGATCTCCCTGAGGCAGGAGGGGCTCGTGATGTTCACTTCGAGCAGCCTCTCTCCGACCAGATCGATGCCCGCCAGCAGGATCCCCTCCCGGCGCAGCCAGGGGGCCAGGCGAGCGCAGACCTTCCTCTGCCCCTCCGTCAGCTCGCAGGGGATGCAGTGCCCACCGGCATTGATGTTGGAGCGGAAATCCCCCCGGGCGGGCACCCGGCGCACCCAGCCGAGAATCTCCCCCTCCAGAAGAAGCACCCGGGTATCCCCTTCGCGAATCTCCGGAAGAAAGGCCTGGGCCTGCACGAAACGCCCTCCACCGACGGTGGCCCCATCGAGACGCTCCCCGACGCCGGCGTCTCCCCGGTTCAGCACGAAGATCCCCCGGCCGCTGCACTCATCGAGAGGCTTGACCACCACCCGACCCTGTCGGGCGAGAAAGGACTCCAGCTCCTCGACACGGCAGCTGACCAGGGTCTCCGGCGCCAGGCCGGGAAACCTCAGGGGGGAGAGTTTCTCGCAATGGTTGCGCAGGGCCGCCGCGGGGTTGACCTGCACCACCCTCTCCGGCAGAAAGTCGAGGAGGTAGGTGGCATGAAGATAGGCTTCGTCCACGGGCGGGTCCTTGCGCATGTAGAGCAGATCGAGCGCTTCCGGATCGATCTCCTCGGCCCCTCCGGCGACGAACATCTCCCCCAGTTGGGGGAATTCGACGGCCCGCACTCGGGCCCGCAGGCTCCCCCCGCGGAGGGAGAGGTCCGCCGGGGTGCAATAGACCACCCGCTGCCCGCGGCGGAGACTCTCCCGCATCAGGGCGAGGGAGGTGTCGGTGGGAGGGTCGAGGCGTTCGGGGGGATCGATGACGAAGAGTGCGCAAAGCTGAGACATGGGCCCTCCGGAAAAGGTTGAAAGAGGGGGGCAGGCGTTTATAATGGTAGTCGTTTCGCGCCCCTGACACAAGGCCGTCCTGAGCTCGAGGGGCCTTCGGGAGCCATATCAAGGAGGGATGATGGAGAGCCATTTTTCACCGCCGCCCCAGCGGCGCCTGTTCCTGACCACCGTTCTGGGGGGGATCGCCGCGGTGGTTTCCGCCGCCGCCGGCTATCCCCTCTGGCAGTATCTCTCCCCCCGTCGGGCCGAGGACCAAGAGCAGAAGGTGGCCATCCCCCGCGGCCAGATCGCCGTGGGAGAAGCCCACTTCTTTGATTTCCGCGGCCGTCCCGCCGTGGTCCTGCAGAGCGCGCCGGGGTCCTTCGCGGCCTTCTCGGCCGTCTGCACCCACCTGGGCTGCATCGTCAAGTGGATGCCGCAGGAGGGGGAGTTTCTCTGCCCCTGCCATGCCGGCCGCTTCTCCAGCCGTGGGGAGGTCCTCGCAGGACCTCCGCCGAAGCCTCTGGAAGAGCTCCCCGTCACCCTCTCGGGCGACCAGGTTCTGGTTGGATAGGAGATGCCGATGCGCCTGCTGAATCGCCTGATCGATTTCCTCGACATCCGCCTGGGCATCCGGGCCCTCCTCGAGGACAACCTCACCAAGTATCTGCTCCCCCGCAACATCAACATCTGGTACACCCTCGGGGCGGTGCTCCTCACCCTCTTCGGCCTGCAGTTCGCCACCGGCATCCTGCTGCTCATCTACTACGATCCCAACGCCGCCGAGGCCTTCGGGAGCATCCAGAAGATCATGAACGAGGTCCCCTACGGCTGGCTGGTGCGCTACCTGCACGCCGTCGGCTCCAACGTGATCGTCATCGCCCTGCTGCTCCACATGCTCTCGGTTCTCTTCATGGGGAGCTACAAGCGCCCTCGGGAGCTGACCTGGCTCTCCGGCTTCATCCTCTTCAATCTCAGCCTGGCCCTCTGCCTCACCGGATATCTCCTCCCCTGGAGCCAGCTCTCCTTCTGGGCGACCACCGTAGCCACCGACGCCGCCGGCGCCATCCCGGTGATCGGGGACGAGATCGTCCGCTTCCTGCGGGGCGGGCCGATGGTCAGCGACGCAACCCTGGGGCGCTTCTTCGCCCTGCACGTGATGGGGCTTCCCCTTCTTTTCGCCATGGTGGTCGGCTTCCACCTCTTCTGCGTGCGCCGGGCCGGCATCTCCCGCCCCCCCTTCGGAAAGGACTACACCCCGACGGAGCCCCTGCCGATTTTCCGCCACGAAGACCACCCCGGCGGCATCCCCTTCTTCCCCAACTATGCCGTCAAGGACGTGGCCGTCATCTCCTTCTTTCTCGCCTTCCTGGCCGCCCTGGTCTTTTTCGCCCCGGGGCTCTTCGTCCCTCCGGCGGCCCTGGAGCCGGCCGACCCCTTCGTCACCCCCCAGGGGATCAAGCCCGAGTGGTACTTCCTCTGGGCCTACCAGACCCTCAAGATATTCCCCAGCGAACTCCTCGGCCTGGCGGCCCAGGGGGCGGCCATGACCTTTCTCGCCCTGCTCCCCTTCATCGATGTGGGCCGCGAGCGGAGGCCCGCCCGTCGGCCCTTCTTCGTGACCTGCTACGTTCTGGGGATCCTCGCCTTCGTGGCCATCTCGATCTGGGGGCACTTCTCATGATGACTTCGCACAAGAGCCTTGGCGGCGCAGGCCTCGCCCTGCTGGCGGCCCTTCTGTTCACCCCCTCTCCCGTTTCGGCCGAGGAGTCGGTCTGCCTCCAGTGCCACGGCGGCCAGCCCGGCCATCTCGGGGAACCGGTCCCCCTCTGGCGGGAGAGCGTCCACGCGGAAAACGCCATCGCCTGCCAGCACTGCCACGGCGGCGACCCCACCGATTTCGCCATGGCCATGAGCCCCGAGCGGGGCTTCATCGGCGTCCCCCAAAAGGATAAGATTCCCGATTTCTGCGGCCGCTGCCACGTCGGAGTCCGGGAGGACTATCTGCAAAGCGCTCACGGCAGGGCCCTCGGTCTGGGAGGCCCCCAATGCGTGACCTGCCACGGCAGCCACGCCGTGAAGCGTGCCACCCCCGACCTGATCAACTCCGTCGACTGCAGCCGCTGCCACGAGTACGGCCGTGCCGAGGAAATCAAGGGGGCCATGGCCACCACCGACCAGAAGATTGCAGAACTCGAGGCGGCTCTCTCCGAGTTGCATCGGGTTGGAATCGACACCACCAAGCTCGAAGGGGAGCTCTTCTCGAAGCGAAACGCCTTCCACCGCCTCTTCCACAGCGTCGATGTCGAGAAGGTACGCAGCCAGACGGCCGCCTTCCAGACCGAGTTCGAGGCCATTGGGGAGAAGGTGGCCGAAATTCGCTCCGACCTCTCCCATCGCAAGCTCGCAGGGGGGATCCTGGTCGCCCTGCTCCTTCTGGCCGGGGCCGTGGCCCTTCTCATCCGCAAGACATACCAGGAGGAAGAGGAGGGGAACTGATCCCCTCAGGCTGCTGAAAAACCCCCACCTGCTGCGTTCCCCTTGATCTCGTCGCTGCGACGTAGCTTCCGCTACGCCTCACTCCTCGATCGGCGGGCGCCTTGCATCTGAAGGTTTTTGAGCAGCCTCGATAAACAGTTCGCCAACAGTCGGAGGGGGAACTGAATTTTATATCACTTTCAATTACAGACCCGACGGGCCGGCTCGAGCAGCCGGCCCTTTTTTCTTCCCACCCCGGGGTGTCTACTAGGGAATCCGCTCAAACTTCCTCGGATCGGCCCGGCATCGAGTTGCAATCGGCTGGCGGTATGTTTGAATTTCCCCAGTGCCACGGGCATTTCCCCGTCGCTTCCCGAGGATGAAAAGATGCCCCTTCCCCCCGACCCGTTCCTGCCCGTCGCTCCGACCCTCCTTCCCCTGATCAAGGCCCTCTTCCTGACGACCCTTATGCTGCATCTGCCTTTCGTCGGGGCGATGATGGGGGGAGCCGCGGTCTCCCTGGCGCTGGGACGCAGAGGGACCGGGGAAAACCGACCGCAGCTTCTTCGCCTGGCGGGGGATCTCCTCTACCAGACCACCCTGCGCCGCAGCAGCGCCTTACTGGTGCTGCTCACCGCGGTCGGCGCCCTGCTCTGCCTGAGCCTGGCCTATGGGCTCGATTTTCTGACAGGCTGGGCCTGGCTGCCGATGCCGGTCCTGCTCCTCACCGGGCTTCTTCTGCTCTTCGGATACCGCCGCCTCCTTCTCACCCGGAAGGAGGTGACGGCGGCCGGAGGGATGGCCGGAATCGCCGGCCTCCTGGCCCTGCTCGGAGCCTACCTCCTCTTTTTCTGCGGCCTGGCGCTGCTTCTGCGCCCCGATCTCTGGCCCTTTCTTCCGGGTCGCCCCTCCCTGCTCCTCTCCTGGAACGGCG
>JBFHXN010000109.1:0-7657 GCA_041598955.1 Desulfuromonadales bacterium
CGTAGGCCGCCGAGTGGGACTTGTTGAAGCCGTACTCGGCGAACTTCTCCATCAGGTCGAAGACGGCCCCCGCCTTCTTGAGGTCGAGGCCGTTCTCCTTGGCCCCCTGGAGGAACTTCTCCCTCTCCTTGGCCATCTCCTCGGGCTTTTTCTTCCCCATCGCCCGGCGCAGCAGGTCGGCGCCCCCCAGGGTGTAGCTCCCGAGAACCTGGGCGATGAGCATGACCTGCTCCTGGTAGACGATGACCCCGTAGGTGTCCTTGAGGATCGGCTCGAGCTGGGGGAAGTCGTAGACGATCTTCTCCAGGCCGTGCTTGCGCTGGATGAAGGTGTCGACCATCCCCGAGCCGAGGGGGCCGGGGCGGTAGAGGGCGACCATGGCGATGAGGTCTTCGAAGCAGGTTGGCTTGAGCTTGCCGAGGTACTCCTTCATCCCCGAGGACTCGAGCTGGAAGACGCCGGTGGTCTTCCCCTCGGCCAGGAGCCGGTAGGTCTCCGGGTCGTCGTCGCGGACCAGCCGCAGGTCGAAGTCAGGGTCCTTCCCCTCCCGGATCAGGCGCACCGCGTTGTCGATGACGGTGAGGGTCTTGAGCCCCAGAAAGTCGAACTTGACCAGGCCGATCTTCTCCACGTAGCTCATGGCGTACTGGGTGACCTGGCCCTGGCTCTTGGGATCGATGTAGAGGGGGAGGTACTCGGTGAGGGGGCGGGGGGTGACCACCACGCCGGCCGCATGGGTCGAGGCGTGGCGGGTGAGCCCCTCCAGGGAGAGGGCGATCTTGAACAGCTCCCGGATCTTGGGCTCCCGCTCGAGAAGCTCCTTGAGGCGCGGCTCCTGGACGAGGGCCTCGTTGAGGTTCTTGGCGCCGTCCGGGACGAGCTTGGCGATCTTGTCGAC
Organism: Desulfuromonadales bacterium; assembly: GCA_041598955.1. Lineage (GTDB taxonomy): Bacteria > Desulfobacterota > Desulfuromonadia > Desulfuromonadales > JBFHXN01 > JBFHXN01. Next base: position 899 of record JBFHXN010000109.1, read on the forward strand.
CTCGCCGTAGGGCATGTTGAGGGCCCGCCCCACGTCCCGGATGACCCCCTTGGCGAGCATGGTGCCGAAGGTGATGATCTGGGCCACGTTATCGGCGCCGTACTTCTCCCGGACGTACTCGATGACCTCCTCGCGGCCGTAGATGCAGAAGTCGACGTCGATATCGGGCATGGAGACCCGCTCGGGGTTGAGGAACCGCTCGAAGAGCAGGTTGTAGGGCATCGGGTCGATGTCGGTGATGCGCACCGCGTAGGCGACCAGGCTCCCCGCCGCGCTGCCGCGGCCGGGACCGACGGGAATGTTCTTGTCCTTGGCCCAGTTGATGAAGTCGGCCACGATCAGGAAGTAGCCCGGAAAACCCATCTGGCTGATGATTTTCAGCTCGGTCTCGAGGCGCTCCCGGTAGGTGGCCTCCTGCTCGGCGGTGAAGCCGGGGCGGATCTTGCGGATGTCGGCGAGGCGCCCCTCGAGCCCTTCATGGGACTGGCGCGCGAGCATCTGGTCGAGGCTCTCCCCCGGGGGGGTGTCGAAGTGGGGGAAGTGGTAGGTGCCGAAATCGAACTCGAGGTTGCAGCGCTCGGCGATCCGAAGGGTGTTGGCGATCGCCTCGGGATACTCCTTGAAGAGCTCGGCCATCTCGGAGGGGGTCTTGACGTAGAACTCCTCGTTGGAGAAGCGCATCCGGTTGGGATCGTCCATGGTCTTGCCCGTCTGGATGCAGAGCAGGACCTCGTGGGCGAAGGCGTCCTCCCGGGTGAGGTAGTGGCAGTCGTTGGTGGCCACCAGGGGGAGATGGAGCTCCCGGGCGACCTCGACCAGGGCGCGGTTGACCGGCTCCTGCTCGGGAAGAAAGTTCTCCTGGAGCTCCAGGTAGAAGCGCCCCTCGTCGAAGATCCCGGAGATGGCCCGGGCCCGCTCCAGGAGCTCCTCGCGGCGGTTCATGGAGACCAGGGTCGGCAGCTCCCCCCCGAGGCAGGCCGAGAGGGCGATAAGCCCCTCGTTGTGGCTCTTGAGCAGCTCCCAGTCGACCCGGGGCTTGTAGTAGAACCCCTCGCGGAAACCCATGGAGACGAGGTAGCAGAGGTTGCGGTAGCCGGTGAGGTTCTGGCAGAGAAGAACGAGGTGGTAGGAGGCTTCGGAGGAGCCCCGGGCGTTGGACTTGTCGAAGCGGGAGCCGGGGGCGACGTAGATCTCGCAGCCGATGATCGGCTTGACGCCGGCGGCCTTGGCCTTGAGGTAGAACTCCTTGGCCCCGAACATGTTGCCGTGGTCGGTCACCGCCACGGCCGGCATGCCGCACTCCTTGACCCGGCGGATCAGGTCGTCGATCTTGACCGCTCCGTCGAGAAGGCTGTACTGGGAATGGAGATGAAGGTGTACGAAGCCGGCGTCGTCCATGCTTCACTGTTTCCGGCCGGGGCCGGACGGGAAGGGATTCAAACAAAAAAACCGATATCGGCCAACACTGGGGTACTCCCCGAAGCGCCGCGATCACCGGTTTCCATAAATTCGCAGGGGTCCGATATTACCATTTCCCCGGCAGGGGGTCAAAACAAAAGCTTGGCCACCAAGACACCAAGACACCAAGCAATGCCGGGAAATTTTTTGAATCACAGCACGATTCACGGAATTTAGTTTTGGTGAAGAGCTCCTCTTGGCGTCTTGGTGACTTGGTGGCAAAAACGAACCTGTCCTTGGGTGACCGGTCCGTTTTTCATTCCGCCCTACCTCGCCAGCCAGAGGGAGAGCCCCGGCCAGTAGGTGATGATCGCCACCGAGACGAGCAGCACCAGGAAAAAGGGGATGGTCGCCCGGTAGATGGTGGTGATCGGCTGCTCGAAGCGGTAGCCGGCGATGAAGAGGTTGAGCCCCACGGGGGGGGTGAGGTAGCCGAGCTGCATGTTGGCGAGAAAGACGATGCCCAGGTGCAGGGGATCGATCCCGAAGCCGACGGCCACCGGCAGGATCAGGGGGACGATCAGCACGATGGCCGAGAAGATATCGAGGATGGCTCCGAGCACCAGCAGAAAGAGGTTGAGCAGCAGCAGAAAGGCCAGGGGGCTGGAGACATGCTCGTGGAGCAGATCGAAGAGACGGCTGGGCACGCCGGCGTCGATGAGGTAGGTGGTCGAGGCGAGGGAGAGGCCGAGGATGACCATGATCCCGCCGACCAGCCCCATCGACTTGCGCACGATGGCCGGCAGGGCGCCGAAGGGGATCTCCCGCAGGATGAAGACCTCCACGACGATGACATAGAGGGCGGTGACCGTCGCCGCCTCGGATACGGCGAAAAAGCCGCTGTAGATTCCCCCCAGCACCACCACCGGCAGGGGGATTTCCCAGGCCGACTCCCGAAGGGCCGCCATCAGCTCAGCCGTGGTGAAGGAGGCCAGGGGGCGGCGGTTGGTCCGGTTGCGCCAGATGGACCAGGCGCTCAGCAGCACCAGCATCAAAGTGCCCGGGAGCAGGCCGGCGGCGAAGAGACGCTCGATGGAGACCGAGGCCCCGGCGGAGGTCTGCTGGGCGATGATGCCGTAGAGAATGAGGGGAAGAGAGGGGGCGAAGAGCAGCCCGAGGCTTCCCGAGGTGGTGACCAGCCCCAGGCCGAAGCGCTCACCGTAGCCGTCCTCGATCAGGGCGGGATAGAGCAGCGCGCCCAGGGCGATGATGGTCACCCCGGAGGCGCCCGTGAAGGCGGTGAAGAGGGCGCAGGCCCCCAAGGCCACCACGGCGAGCCCTCCGGGAAGCCACCCGATGAGGGCCCGGGTCAGCCGGACCAGGCGCTGGGGGGCCTGGCTTTCGCTCAGGAGGTAGCCGGCGAAGGTGAAGAGGGGAATCGCGAGCAGCACCGGCATCTCGGCGATGCGGAAGACCTCCACGGCCACGATGGAGAGATCGATTCCCGAGCGGGAGAAGCCCCACATGGCGCTGGCGCCGATGACGGCGAAGAGGGGCGCCCCGGCGAGCGCAAGGAGGATCAGGCCCAGGCCGATGAGCATCAGAGCTCCCTCCCAGTGGTGCGCAGCTTCTGAAGGTGGAGGACCAGGAACATCCCGTAGCGGTAGGCGATGAGGGCGAAGCCCAGGGGGATGACCGCCTCGAAGGGCCAGGCCGGCAGCCCGCCCAGCAGGGTCGAGCCATACTCCCTCTCGATGAGGACGAAGCGCCCCGCGTGCCAGGCCAGCAGCAGGCAGACGGCCACCGTGAAGAGGTCGAGGACCAGGCGCAGGGCCAGGCGGGGCCCCTCCGGGAGGATGCGGGAGAGGATGTCGATGGTGATGTGGCGGTCGTCGCGGCTGGCGGCGATGGCGCCGGCCAGGGCGAGCCAGAGCACCAGGAGGCGCAGCAGTTCGTCGGACCAGACGAAGGCCGTGCCGAAGATGTTCCGCTGGACGATCTGGGTGGCCCCGAGGCCGATCATCAGCGCCAGCAGCAGAATGAGCAGGAGGTTTTCCAGAGTGCGGCCGAAGCGCTCGAGGCGGGCCGGCAGGGGGAGTCTCGAGCCGTTCATGGTCTAGGGGGTCCCTGCGGCATGGCCGGAACGGTATTCCTTCAGGGCGGCCTGAAGGCGGTCGTAAAGCGCCGGGGAAAAGACCCCCTCGCTTCTCAGGGTGTCGTTGAGGCCGCCGGCGACCTTCCGCCAGGCAGCGATATCCTGGGACTCCGAATCGACGAAACGGATCCCCTGCCCCGCGAGGGCGGCGGCCGCCTCCCTGTTGTCGATGCGGTTGGCCCCGTCCAGATCCCTGTAGATGCGCCCCATCACCTCCCGCACCAGCTCCTGGTCGGCGGCAACGAGGCGCCCGAAGGACTTCTTGTCGATCATCATGGTGGCGTAGAGGTAGGAGAGGGGCGTGTTGTTCACGTACTTGATGCGGGTGTGCCACTGGAAGGCCAGGGCACCGATGGGGGAGGTGGCGATCATCTCGATGAGGTTGGCCTGCAGGCCGGTCATCACGTCGGTGATCGGCAGGGTCACCGGGGCCATCTCGAGGGCCTTCATCGCCCGGAAGCTGATGAGGTCTCCCTCCGGGACCCAGACCTTGCGCCCTCGCACGTCGTCGATGGTCCGGATCGACACGGGAGCCATGAGGTGGGCGAAGCCCCCTTCGGCGAACCCGAAACAGGCAAAGCCGGCCTCTTCCAGACCGGCCCGAAGGTCGGCGTCGAGCCTCTTTCGCACGAAGTCGACCTCGTCATAGGAGCGAAAGAGCAGCGGCAGGCTGAAGAGACCGATATCCCGGTAGACCGACTCGAGGCTCCCCGCCGTGAAGGCTCCCCCCTGGAGCTGGCCGACGCGGATCTTGCGCAGGACGCTGTTGTCGTTCCCCATCACCCCGCCGGCGAAGAACTTGATCTCCACCCGCCCCTCGGAGCGCTGCCGGATCTCGTCGGCCCCCGAGCGCATGGCCCGCATCCACTTCGACCCCTCCGGCGCGGCCGTGGCGATCTTGAGGACTTCGGCCCCGGCCAGGGCCGGGCTGAAGGAGCCCCCCAGAAGAGCCACCAGGAGCAGCTTAAAAAACAGTTTCGGCATTTTCCTTCTCCGGGACCTTGGGATGGTAGGCCTGATGGGATTTGACGGACTTCCCTGGTATTCCGATTCTACATCCTGGCGCATTTATGAATAAAGCCCGTCAGAAATAGCTCTCTCCGCTCTCGAGCAGGACTTTCGCCCGCCGCTGGGCGAGGACGTTGAGCAGGGTCAGCCCGGGCTCCTTCGGGTCGGCCTCGAGCACCTCCCTCAGGAGGCGGTCGTGGAGATCCCGGTCGTAGACGAGACGGGCGTAGGCCTGGGCGAACTCGACCTTCGCCGAGAGGTTGCGGCCTGCCGAAAGCTCGATGGCCCGCTCGAAGTGCCGCCGGGCCTCCTCGGGCTTGCCCCCGAGGGAGGGCGGGCGCAGGCTCTTCAGAATGCCGAGATAGACCTGGGCCGTCCCCTGGCGGTAGCCCTCCTGCAGGGCGACCACGCGCTCCAGGGCCGCCTCGATCTTGGGCAGGTCGCCGACCACCGACCAGTCGTCGCTGTTGCCGGCGGCCAGGGCCAGCCAGCTCGTCGCGAAGCTGAAGAGAGAGGGAACCTCCTCCCGCTCCAGGCGGCCGAGAAGAGCGACGGCCTCTCCGTACTCCCGCCGGTCGAAGCCGCAGGCGCCGGGGGCCTCGATGCAGAGGGCCCGCTCGGCGTAGGCGAGGCCCCGGGAGGCCAGGGTGCGCACCCTCTCCGGCTCATGGGGGAACAGACCGGCGAAGGCGCTGTAGAGGTCGGCCCCGGAGCGCAGAAGCTCGGCATTCTCGGGGTCGTCGGCGATCAGGGCATCGACGGTCACCAGAAAGACCGGCAGGGCTTCCCGCGCCGTCTCAGGGTCGGACTGGTCCATGAGGGCCGAGGCCAGCCCCGTCTGAAATCCGCTCAGACTGCAGCCGGCGAGAAGGGCCGCCAGCAGGAGGGTCGCACCTGTTCGGAACATCCGCAGTTTCCCCTTCCCGGGTCTCCCTCCCCCCACGGTGTGGGAAAGCCGGGTCGTCAATCGAATCAATTGTTAAAGGATCTGGATTCCGGCCTGCCGCAGCATGCCCGAGAGCTTGATCAGGGGCAGCCCGATCAACCCCGTGTAGTCCTCCCCTTCCATCCGCTCCATCAGGGCGATCCCCAGCCCCTCGATCTTGAAGGAGCCGGCGCAGTCGACGGGGTTCTCCCGCCTCACATAGGCACGGATCTCCTCCGGGGTGAGCTCCCGCAGGGTGACGGTGAAGGTGGAAAAATCGCTCTGCGCCTCGCCCGTGTCGGTGTCGAGGAGGCAGACCCCCGTGTAGAAGCTGTGGCTTTTGCCCGACATGGCCTGCAGCTGGGCCACGGCCTGCTCGGGGGTTCCGGGCTTGCCGAGGATGCGGTTGCGGGGATCGACGAAGACCTGGTCGGAGCCGATGATCAGGGCGCCGGGAAAGCGGCCCTGGAGGCTGGCCGCCTTGTGGAAGGCGAGATGCTTGACCAGCAGCTCCGGAGCCACCCCCTGCTGGATCTCCTCCTTGAAGCGGGGAGCGGCTGTGACGAAGGGGAGGCCGAGCTGCTGCAGCAGCTGCCGCCGATAGGGGCTGGTGGAGGCGAGAACGAGGGTGCGCATGGGAACCATCCGTAAAAAAATGTCTCTCTTTTTACCCCATGCGCCGCCGCAATGCAATGCTCAGGCGCTCTTTGCCCACCGGCACCCCTCCTCGGCCACCCGCCCCCCCCCGTCGAAGAGGGGGAGATGGACGTGGGGAGAGGGAGCGCCCCCGGCGCCCCGGAGGGACAGGGTCGCGGCCAGGGGAAGGCTGCGCCCCGCCTCGGCCAGGGCCAGCCTCAGCCGGTCGGCGCCGCAGCGCTCCAGAAAGGCGTTCACCTCCCCGCCGCCGAGCCAGGAGTCGATGAAGGTCACCTCCACCTCCCGGCCGACCTCGATGAGCACCTCTCCCTCGTAGAAGCCGTCCCCCACCATCCCCGAGAGGCGCACCCCCCGGCCGTCGCGCTCCGCGGCGTGAATGTCGAGATAGATGCCCCGCCCGCCCTGCTCCGCCGTTTCGATGTAGATCATCTCTGCCTCCTTGCCGGTTTTGATTCGATTCTACCGGCACCAGAGACAGAATATGTCGCAGCATCAAAATCATCATCGGGACTGGCTCCCGCAGGGGGGCCTCTCCCGGTGAGTCAGACAAAGGGTGCCCGCACCGGAAGCCGGTCGCCGAACATCAGGAGCCGGACGTCAGGGCGCGGCGGAGCCC
>JBFHXN010000110.1:0-7639 GCA_041598955.1 Desulfuromonadales bacterium
GCAGGCGACAATCCTCAGGGCCCCGGTCTTCCCCTCGAATTCCCACAGGCGGCGATCCATGGCTCCGAGATCGAGGCTGCGCCTCAGGGCTTCCTCGATGAGGACTTCCCGCTTCTCCCGGGGAAGAAGCCGCAGGGAAACAAGGAGGGCGACGGCCTCCCTCGCCGCCAAATGGGAGGGGCACCTTGCCACCCTGCGCCCGTCGATCCAGATCTCCCCCCCCTTTGCTTCCGCTTCGAAGGGGTCCTCCCAGCTTCTGAAAAAAGTCGGTCCCCGCTGCAGCCCTTGGCCGGCAAAGCTCTGGAGCACCAGGGGAGTAAACCCCTCCGGGGAGAGGGAGAGGGGCCAGGGGGCCGTGGAGAAAAAAGTGCCCAGGGGGGGGAGGGGGTTGACCCATACCACCCCCCCCCGGACGTTGCCCAGGATGCGCCCAGGAAGCACGACCTTCCACTGGGCCCCCGCCAGAGAGCGGAATCCCACGACCGAACGGGGCAGCCAAAGGAAGCAGTCCCCGAGATAGATTACAGCCAGGACCAGGTAGAGGGACTGCTCATCGCTCACCCTATCCTCCCGGGTCAGGCCACCGGTGGCTGCGGAGGCTGAGGAGCAGCCTTTTTCCCGCGCAGCTTGCTGAAAAGGGCTGCAATGGCCGCTCCTCCAATCAGCAGGATCTTCCAGAGATATTTGAGCAGCCCCGACTTGACGGCCACCGCCGCCGCACCACCGGTGACCAGGGCCGCCAGACCGTACTTGGCCACCTGGTCACCCTGGCGGTAGTCGGCGTAGCGATGGCCCGCTTTGTAGGACAAAGCCGCCAGGTCGCGTTTAAAGACCGGAAGGATTGCAGGAAGGGCCTCGGGATCGGCCACCAGGGTGGCCTCCATGATCCCCTTGCGCCCCAGCAGGCGGGTGTTGTAATTGACCACCGGGCTGCCATCCTCGTTCCGGGCCCGGATCCCCCACTCCAGGTTGTGGGTGACCTCGTCGTAGTGGGGTTCGCTCTGCCACCCCTCGATGGTCATTGTGGGGTAGCCCCGCTCCCGGCGCAGCTTGTTCCCCTGTTCGGTCCCCTCCCTGATGGCCTTGAGCATGGCGGCCGCGTCGAGCTTGTCCTTGTCCTCGTCGCTGACATACCCCTCCTCGGAGAATTCAAAGACCACGAACCAGTCCGAATCCTCCGGAGCCAGGAACCCGACCTCGGTCCCGGTGGGGATGTTGCCCATGGCCTCCATCAGGACCTGGGTGTCCTTCCCGTCGGCAAAAATGTAACCCTCGGGAACGGCAATCTCCGCCATGTCGCCCAGACCGGCTTGACTCGGCCCCACCACCCATTTGATCTGGTCGAGGGGGGAGGGCTGCTCCGCAGCCGGTTCTCCCGCCTGCTCCGTGCCCCCCAGGACCGGGGCGACAAAAATCGTCCCCGCCAGAAGCACGAGGGCGAGGGTCCAAACCGACCGGGTCATTCGTAGAGTGTTCATTTTTCCTACCTTTCTTGCGGGATTCGGCTCCGACTCAGGAAAAGAGTCGGGCCGGACAGGATGGTGCAGCAAGATTCGGGCCTCTTTAATCCTGGCCGGATCTCCCCCGGAGAGACCCGGCAGATTCTGACCCGCCACCCAACCGCAAAGGGCACCAGGAGAGGGTCTGGAAACTCGATTGCCGGACCCTTCCCCAGCACACTTTCGCACCATCCGTCTCTGTCATCCTCCCTTTCCGGAGAAGGAAAACCATTTCCGCCTGCCGGCCACGAGCCTGCGGAGTTCTGGCAGCCGCTCGGTGACCGCCCTTCGACCGGCCTCCACCGCCGCCTCCACGCCGCTGAAATCGGCCCAGTGCAGATTTCCGACCTTTGGAGTGAGCACCAGGTCCGCGCTCCGGATGCGCTCCCGGGCCAGGGCCCTGCGGGTGATGGCGTCGGAACGGAATACGATGTCGAGGGCGCTGCGGGGTGGCTCGAATTCGCTCATATCGCGACCCACGTCGACAGCCACCACCACCTCGGCGCCAAGGTCCTTGGCCGGTTCCACCGGGACAGCCTCCAACCAGCCACCATCGACCAGCAGGTGCCCCCCGAAGGGAACCGGTGGCAGGACCCCTGGTATCGCGCAACTAGCCGAAACGGCCTGCCGCAGGCTTCCCGCCCGAAAAAGAAAGGGCTCTCCCGTCGTCAAGTCAACGGCGGTGGCGCAGAAGGGAATGCGGGTCCCCTCGATGGGGATATCAGGGAGGAGGGCCCGATAATGGCGGTTGGCGTCCTCTTCCGTGATAAAGGATGGACGCCTCAGGGAGGCCGTATAAAAAAGCCCCCGCCGGGCCATCTGGGAAAAGCGGAAGAAGATGCCCTCCCCTTCCACGGGGTGGCGCCCATGAAGGTAATCGAGCTTGGCGCCCCGGAACAGGTCGCTCTCCAAGTACCCCCGCAGGCGCCCCGCCACGGCTCCGCAGTCCCCCTCCGCCGCATAAAGGCCTCCGATGATGGCCCCCATGCTGGTGCCGGCCACCGCCCCTATGGAGATGTTGTTTTCACTCAGGGCCTGCAGCACCCCGAGGTGGCAGAGCCCGCGGGCCGCCCCGCCACCCAGGGCAAGGCCAATCGATTTCCCACCACTCATGGTCACTCTCCCTCCGGAAAACGTGTCATGTCACCCGGGCAAGCCGTATTCCCCCCAACGTCGCGCCACCCTCGCAAGGACCGCAGGGTCGACGCCCACCGCAGCCCTTCCCTCCCGGTCGGTGGCGTCGATCCCCAGACCCTCGGCCGACGGAAAGAGATCGCGAAGCGGGTCGACCCGATTGAGGGCCCTCCAGAAGCTCCCGGAAAGATCCTGGACATCCACCTCCTGGTCGAAAACGATCAGCAGGCGAGAGCGCCGGAACAAAGAGGTCGCGCGGAGGGACTCCAGGGCCCGATGGCCCCTGCCTGGGCCGGCCCCCCGGATGGAGGCAAGGGCGCAGCCGTGAAAGATCCCTTCAAGGGGGAAGTTGATGTCGACCAGTTCGGGAAATTGAAGGCGCAGCAGGGGCAGAAAGAGCCTCTCGGTGGCCTTGGCCAGGTAGCAGTCCTCCATGGGGGGCGGGCCGACCACCGTGCAGGGAAAAATCGCCTCGCGCCTCCGACTCAACAGCTCCAGGCGGAAAAGGGGCACCTCTTCTGGCGGACTGTAGAAGCCCGTGTGATTTCCGAAGGGGCCTTCCAGGGCCGTCTCACCGGGCGAAACGGTCCCCTCCAGGATGAATTCGGCTCCCGCCGGGACCTGAAGCCCGCCAGTCAGGCTCGGGGTCATCTCCACGGGGCGCCCTGCAAGGTACCCTGCGAAGGCCACCTCCTCCACCCCGGGAGGGAGCGGGGCGGTGGCGGCGTAGGTGAGGGCCGGCTCCCCCCCGAGGGCGATGGCCACGGGCATCGGCTCCCCCCTCTCCCGCCAGGCCCCTGCATGTCGGGCCCCGTCGCTGGCGGGGCCCCAATGCACCCCAGCCGTGGTTCTCGAGAAGAGTTGGACCCGGTACATCCCGCAGTTGACCTCGCCGCTCTCGGGATGACGCGTGAAGACCAGAGGGAGGGTCAGAAAACGCCCCCCATCGCCGGGCCACGCCTTCAGGGCGGGAAGGCTTAGCAGATCGGCCCCATCGCGCTCCACGATCTCGCGGCAGGAAGCTTTCTCCACCAGACGGGGTCGCCACTCTTCCCGACGGAGAAGCTCCCGCAGCCTCTCCTCGGCGCTCCCCCCGCAGGGCTCCCCAAGATCCAGGGCGAAACGATCGGCAAGGCTCGAAAAATCCTCAGCCCCCAGTGCCCAGGCACTGCGCCGAAGGGAGCCGTAGAGATTTGTCGCAACGGGATGGCGATAGCCCCGCAGGGACTCGAAGAGAAGAGCCGGCCCCCCTCCCGGGGCCTTGCAGACCCTGTCGGTAATCGCCGCGATCTCCTGGTCGGCTTCCACGGTCGCTTTGACCCGCTTCAGCTCCCCCCTCCCCTCGAGCAGAGCGATGAATTCTCCGAGGCTCTTCATTGCGCACCCCCAATCGTCGAAGCCGACCATGGCCAAAGGCCAGGCCTTTTCAGCGCCGCCAAAGGCAATGGGCTTTTTCGGAATTCTTTCTGCTCCCCCCCGGGACCTTATCCTATCCAAGGCTCCAGGCCCGGGCCAGGAAAATAGGTAATCCAAATCTCCCGGTCAATGCTATCAGGGACCGAAGGGAACGGTTTCCTTTTCTTGTCCAGTCGACCCCGGTCGCACAACAAAAAAAGCCCCCGGGAACTTCCCCGGGGGCTTTCATGGCACATGGAATGAAAACTAGAAGATGGCGAGCCGAGCCATATTCATGATCTGGCCCGGCCAAAGGCCGAGGTAGAAGACCCCTGCAATGGCGAGAACCAGCGAAACTGCCGTTCCCGCATCGATCTTCACCCAGCCGTAATCCTGGCTCGGCTCCTTGAAGTACATGGCGACCATCACCCTCAGGTAGTAGTAGAGGGAGATGGCCGAGTTGAGTACGCCGATGACGGCCAGCCAGATGTAGCCTGCCTTGATGGCCCCGGCGAAGATGTAGAACTTGCCCATGAAGCCGGCGGTGGTCGGGATGCCCATCAGGGAGAAGAGGAAGATGGTCATGGCCACGCCGAGCAGGGGACGCTTGTACCCGAAACCCTGAATCCCATCGAGGGTGAGGTTCTCCTCCCCCTTCTTGCCGGCCAGAACCAGGACGGCGAAAGCGCCGATATTCATGAAGGCGTAGGCGAGCATGTAGAAGAGGATGCCGGCCTTGCCGATCTCGTTGGCGGCCACCATGCCGACCATGGCGTATCCGGCATGGGCGATGGAGCTATAGGCGAGCATCCGCTTGAGATTCTTCTGGTAGATGGCGATCACGTTGCCGACGGTCATGGTCAGCACGGCCAGGATCCAGAGCAGGGCGATCCAGTCGGTCTGCATCCCCTCGAGGGCGATGGTGAAGACACGGATAAAGGCGCCGAAGGCGGCGGCCTTGGGGCCCGCGCTCATGAAGGCGGTGATGGGGGTCGGGGCGCCCTCGTAGACGTCGGGGGTCCACATGTGGAAGGGGGCGGCGGCGATCTTGAACAGGAAACCGGTGGCCATCAGCAGCATTCCGGCGACCATCATGGGGCTGGTGAGGACGGCCGGGTTCTCGGTCAGGAAGCCGGCGATCCCGGCGATCTTGGTGGTCCCCGTGGCGCCGTAGGTCAGGGCGATGCCGTAGAGCAGAAAGCCGGTGGAGAAGGCCCCGAGAAGGAAGTACTTCAGGCCCGCCTCGTTGGAACCGAGTTGGTTGCGGAAGAGCCCCGCCAGTACGTAGAGGGAGATGGAGAGGACTTCCAGACCGAGGAAGATGGTCATCAGGTCGGTCCCCGAAACCATCCACATGGCCCCCGCGGTGGTGAAGAGCAGCAGCGGGTAGTATTCGCCGATGGGGTACCCTTCGCGCTTGAGGTACTCATCGGACATCAGGATGGTCAGGGCCGTCGCCACCAGCAGGGTGATGTTGAAGAAGGTGGCAAAGTTGTCCAGGATGACGCTCCCGGAGAAACCCTCCTGGGGGTTGTTCCACCCGCCCACGACGAAGAAGCCGGTCACCACCAGGCTCGCCAGGGCGAGCCAGGCGACGTGGGCCGTGCGTCCGCGGGGGGAGAAGACTCCGATCAGCAGAAGCAGCATGCCGCAGCAGCAGAGAGCCAGGGAGGGGTAGATGGCCTGGAAGTTCACACTGGCCAGGGCCGTTTGCACCAAGTTTTCCATTGAAAAGCTCCTTCCGAAGCGTGGGTAATGCGCTGTCGCGTGCCGTTACTGGTGGCTCTGCTCCTGGACGGGAGCGGCCTCCGGGGCCATTTCAAGGGGCATCTCGGGGGCCGGCTGCACCATGGCCACCTGCTGCTTTCCCTTGACCTGCTGGAGGAGATTTTCCAGCGACGGGGTCATCTTCTCGAAGAAGGGGTTGGGATAGAGGCCGATCCAGAAGACGAAGACCAGCAGGGGCATCATCAGCACCACCTCCCGGGCCGACAGGTCGGGAAGGTCCTTGTTGGCGGGGTTCTTCAGTTCGCCGAACATGACCCGCTGGAACATCCAGAGCATGTAGACGGCGGCGAAGATGACGCCGGTGGTGGAGATCACGGCGAACCAGCGCAGATCGCTCTCGAATGCCCCGACCAGGGCGAGGAACTCGCCGACGAAGCCGTTGGTGCCGGGCAGGCCGATGGAGGAGAAGGTGACGATCATGAAGATGGTGGCGAAGACCGGCATCTGCTTGGCCAGCCCGCCGAACTCGGCGATGGCGCGGGTGTGGCGCCGCTCGTAGAGGAAGCCGACGATAAGGAACAGGGCGCCGGTGGAGATGCCGTGGTTGATCATCTGCAGCATGCCGCCGCTCATCCCCTGCAGGTTGAGGGCGAAGACTCCCAGCATGACGAAGCCGAGGTGGGAGACAGAAGAGTAGGCGACGAGCTTCTTGACGTCGTCCTGCATCATGGCCACCAGGGCGCCGTAGATGATGCCGATCACCGCCAGGGTGGCGAGGTAGGGCATGAACTGCTGGAGGGCGTCGGGGAAGAGGGGCATGGCGAAGCGGATGAAGCCGTAGGTACCCATCTTCAGCAGAATGGCGGCCAGAATGACCGAGCCCGCCGTGGGGGCCTCGGTGTGGGCATCGGGCAACCAGGTGTGCAGGGGGAACATCGGCACCTTGATGGCGAAGCTGAAGGCGAAGGCGAGGAAGAGCCAGGCCTGTGCCTCGGCCGGGACGCCCAGGCGGTAGAACTGGGCGATGCTGAAGCCCTCCTCCATGGCGATGCCGGACTGCAAGGCGTAGTAGTAGACGAAGATGATGGCCACCAGCATCAGCAGGGAGCCGACGGCGGTGTAGATGAAGAACTTGACCGCGGCGTAGATGCGGTTCTTGCCGCCCCAGATGCCGATCAGGAAGTACATCGGGATCAGCATCAGCTCCCAGAAGACGTAGAAGAGAAAGAGGTCGAGGGAGATGAAGGCGCCGAGCATGGCCGTCTCGAGGAGCAGCAGCAGGGCCATGAACCCCTTGGTCTGTTTCTCCACCGACTTCCAGGTGGAGAGGACGGTGATGGGCATGATGAAGGTGGTCAGCAGCACCAGCCAGAGGCTGATCCCGTCGATCCCCACGTGGTAGTTCATGCGGAAGAAGCCCGGGATCTCGATCCAGGGGATGTTCTGCACATACTGCATCGCCGCCGAGGAGGCGAAAGCGTCATCGAAGGCCAGCGGGAGGCTGACGACGAAGGCGATCAGGGTGGTGACGAGGGTCACCCCCTTGAGCAGCCCGTCGTTTTCCCGGGGGATGAAGAGAAGCACCACCATCCCGAGAAGCGGGATGAGGGTCATCCAGGTGAGCAGGCCAAGAAACTCGTTCATGGGGAATCGCTCCTTCTATCTCTAACGCTGAAGAGGTCGGCAGCTTACTTGAGGACGTAGTACCCGACGATGACCACCACGCCGATGACCATGGTCATGGCATAGTTGTGGACCAGGCCGGTCTGGGTGAGGCGCAGAACCCGCGCACACCCCTGCACCAGGGCACCCACGCCGTTGACGATGCCGTCGACCACCACCACGTCGAAGCCCTTCCAGAGGAAGGTCCCCAGCCGCTTGCA
>JBFHXN010000111.1:0-7592 GCA_041598955.1 Desulfuromonadales bacterium
CAGGGGGGTGAAGAGGCCCGTGGCGGCGGCGGTCCGGGTCAGGGTGTCCCCCCGCTCGATCCCCTCGCGCATCTCCTCGAGGCGCCCCCCCACGAAGCTGTTGTCGACGGCCCGGGCGGTCAGGGAGAGGGCCTGGACCAGAGGGACGCCGCTGCCGTACCCCATGCCGAAGGCCCGCGCGAAGCGTGTCATGGTGATGCGCAGCAGGATGTTGCCGACCACCGGCAGGCGCAGCTTGAGGCGGCCCCAGCGGAGGCGTCCTTCAGCGGTACGCAGATACCGGCGCAGAGCGAAGACCCCGAGGACAAACCCGACCAGGATGTAGGGCCACCAGGCCACGGTGAAGCGGGAGACGCCGAGGATCGCCTTGGTGGCCCAGGGGAGCTCCATGTTCGTTCCCTTGAAAACCTTCTCGAAGGTCGGGATGACGAAGAGGCTCAGGATGGCCATGGCGACGGTGATGGCGGCCACCACGAAGCTCGGGTAGCGCAGGGCCGTCTTGACCCGGTTGGCCGTCTCCTTCTCGAGCTCGAGATATCGTCCGACCTGCAGAAAGGCCTCGTCGAGGCGCCCGGTGTGTTCACCGACCTGCACCATGCTGCAGAGCAGTAGAGGGAAGGCCTTGGGGTGCCGCCCGAGGGCGGAGGAGAGTTCCCTCCCCGACTCCAGATCGTCGACCACCTCGGTGAGGATGCGCCCCATGGCGGGGTTCTGGGACGTTTCGGCCATCCCCCGCAGGGAGCGGTTGAGGGGAACCCCCGCCTTGGTCAGGGTGTACATCTGCCGGGCGAAGAGGATCAGGTCGTCGATCCCGACCCGGGCTCCTAACTGGAGCCCTTCCAGAAAGCCGGCCAGGGGATCGGTCTTGGGCCGGACCTCGGTGATCTTCACCGGGCTCAGCCCCCCTTCGAGGAGCTGACCCGCCACGGCGTCGGCAGTCGGGGCCTCCAGGCGCCCCTCCACCGCTTCGCCGCTCGTGCTGCGGGCCCGGTACTGGAAGACGGCCATCCCCTAGACCCTCTCTCCGGCGTGGACAGCCGGGTCATCCGTCTCCCCGGTGGTGGTTTGCTCCTCGACCTGGCCGGTGAGACGCTGCACCTCTTCGATGCTGGTGATCCCCTGGGCGGCATACTTGAGGGCCGAGACGGCGAGGGTCTGGAATCCCTTCTGACGCCTGGCGGTTTCGGCGAAGCCGGCGCTATCGCCGCGGCGCAGGGCGTCGGCGAGGGCAAAGTCGATCTCCAGCAGCTCGAAGATACCGATTCGTCCCCGGTAGCCCGTGTTGTTGCAGAGGGGGCATCCGGCTCCCCGGCGAAACTTCAGGCTCCCCGGTTCCTTGCCGAGCAGTTCGGTGAGCCAGATGCGCTGCTGGGGCTCGAGGGTATCCTCCTCGATGCAGCTGTCGCAGATGCGGCGCACCAGCCTCTGGGCGAGGATGGCCTGCAGGGCGCTGGCCACCACGAACCCCTCGGCCCCCATGTCGAGCAGTCGCAGGGCGGTGCTCACCGCGTCGTTGGTGTGAAGGGTGGAGAGGACCATGTGGCCCGTCATGGCGGCCCGCAGGCCGATGGAGGCCGTCTCCTGGTCGCGCATCTCGCCGACCAGGATGATGTCGGGGTCCTGCCGCAGGGCCGCGCGCAGCACGCTGGCGAAGGTCAGGCCGATGGCCGGGTGGACCTGAACCTGGTTGATGCGGGGGAGGCGGTATTCCACCGGGTCTTCGACGGTGATGATCTTGTTGGCGGGCTGGTTGAGCTCCGAGAGGGCCGAGTAGAGGGTCGTCGTCTTGCCCGAGCCCGTCGGCCCGGTGACCAGCACCATGCCGTGGGGGCGATGGATCAGGGTCCGGAAGCGGGGGAGGAGTTCCGGGGGGATGCCGATCTTCTCGAGCCCCAGGATGCCCCCCGACTGGTCGAGAAGACGCATGACCACGGCCTCGCCGTACTGCACCGGCATGGTCGAGAGGCGGATGTCGATGCTTCTGCCCCGGACCTTCATGTTGAAGCGGCCGTCCTGGGGGAGGCGCCTCTCGGAGATGTCGAGGCCGCTGATCAGCTTGAGGCGGGAGACGACGGCGCCGGCGATGCGCTTTTCGTTCATCACCTGCTCGTGGAGCACGCCGTCGATGCGCTGGCGGATGCGCAGCACCTTCTCGTCGGGCTCGATATGGATGTCAGAGGCGTTGACCTGCACCGAGTCCTCGAAGAGGGAGCGCAGGAAGCGCACCACCGGGGCATCCTCGAGATGGGTCTCGGAGAGCAGGACCTCAAGGTCGCCCCCCCCCTTGGCCAACTCCTCCCGCAACTCGACGGCGATGTTGACGATCTCGTCGGTGCGGCGGTAGACGCTGTCGATGGTCCGCAGCAGGTCCGATTCACGTACCACCGCCAGCTCGATGGGCTTCTGGAGGATCTTGACGAGCTGATCGTAGGCGTAGAGGTCTGTGGGGTCGGCCATGCCGACCAGCAGCCTCCCCCGGGAGTCGTCGAGAACGATGGCCCGGTAGCGCCGGGCGTGGGTTTCGGGAAGAATTTTCACCGTCTCGGCGCTGTACTGGTACTTGGGGAGTTCGACGTACTGGATCTGCAGCTGGTTTGCCAGGCATTGCAGCAGGGCCCGAGAGTTGGTGAATCCGAGCTCGATCACGGTGTCGCCGAGCTTGGAGCCCGTCTTTTTCTGGGTCTCCAGGGCCTCGGTGAGCTGCTCCTGGGTGATGATCTTGTTTTCGACCAGCATCTCGCCGATACGGATCTTCTTGCGCTGGATCATGATCGGTTCCCCGGACTGGTTGTGGGTGATTCGGTCTTTTCGCCCCTGTCAGGGGGCCAGGGCCTTCAGGCGTTTGCCGGCGAAATCCCTGGAGGTCATGGGCAGGTCAGGACGCAAAAGGGCCTCGCGGTAGGCGTCGGCGGCTTCGGAGGTCTGGCCTTCCCCCTCGAGAGAGATTCCGAGGCCGAGCCAGTAGATGCCTCCGGCCGGGTAGACGGCCAGAAGCTCCCGGTAGCCCCGGGCCGCCTCCCCATGGAGACCCAGCCGCTGCTGCAGGGCTGCCCGCATGGCGTGGAAATCGGGATCGGCGGCCGTGGCGGGCACCGGGCCCTGATCGAGGACCTCCAGGGCCCTGGAGGACTCCCCCTGGCCGGCTAGGATGCGGGCCTGGGCCTTGCGGAAGGGGAGGTGTCCCGGTGTCGACTTCAATCCTTCAGTCAGCACAGCGGCGGCCTCGCTGATCCGTCCCTGGCCGAGGAGCAGGGTGGCCAGGGTCTCCCGGGCGGGAAGATGATCGGGGTCGGCGGCCAGGGCCCGGCGAAGGGCGGCTTCGGCGTCCCTTTCCCGTCCCCTCTTGAGGGCGGAGAGGGCCTCCTGACGTGCCTGGTCGGCGGCCTGTTTCGGGGAGAGGACCGGGGCGCTCTTGGCCATCCCTGTCGGTTCCGAAACGGCGGCCGGCTGAGCCTTTTTAGTTGTGGCGGCGGTCCGGGATGGGGCCGCGGGGCGGGCAGGGGTGCGGCCTTCGAGTTCCAGCACCAGGCGGGGGCCGAAGTTGCGATCCGCCGGGAGGAGGAAGTCCCGGTATTTTGCGAGGTTCTTCACCTCGAGGGTTAGGAGCAGGGTCTCGCCCTCCCGGGCGATCTGCCAGCTTCCGACCGGTGAAGACTGGGTCGGAAGGGGGGGGAGCTGCCCGACGAGTTCGGTCCCTTCGAGTTTCAGGAGCAGTGAAGGACTGCCGGGGCGATGCTCCACGCTGTAGCTCGGGGCGCCGTCGATTTCAAGGACCAGGCGGCGGCGGGTTCCCTCGGGGATCAGGGAGACGCCGAGAACCCGGACCCGGGGCCTCTCAGGCTCCGTCAGCGGCGGCGTCGTTTCCATGGTCTGAGGGGGGGACGGGAGAGCCGGGGCGGGCTGCGAGGCTGGAGGGGCCGATCCGGGCAGAACGACGGCCTGTCGGGCGCTGGTCTGGGCCACCGGGGAGGGGCCGGGCCCGGCAGTGAACTTCCAGAGGAGCCCCGCCGTCACGGCGATCAGGGTCAGGAGCAGAAGGGCCGGAAAAAAAAGGCGCCGTCCTGGAGGGGTGACGGGGGCCTGGACCCCTTCCAGGGTCTCGTCCTGCCCTGGGGGAAGGGGCCTGCGGCGAGCCTCCAGGTCTTTGAGCATCTGGTTGAGCAGACTCACGGCATGCCTCCGCGGGAGAAGAAGAAGAAGGCTCCAAGTTCCAGGGCCAGCAGCAGGGCAATGCCGCTGTAGAGCCACCGGGCCGGGTTGAAGAGCGAAGGGCGGGAGGCATCCTCGGTGTCGCGGGCCGCTGCCACCACCTCGCGCCGGTCGGCGGCCTGCACCCCCCGGCCGTAGGCGGCGAAGAGGGCCTTATGGGCCAGGATGTTGACCAGCCGGGGGATGCCGCGACTGGCCCGATGGAGCTGGGCGATGGCGCCTCCCGTGAACAGGGGCTCGCCGTTGTATCCGGCCACCTTCAGCCGGTGGGCGAGGTAGCCCTCCACGGTCTGCCGGTCAAGGGGGGTGAGGCGGTGGGCGAAGGCGATCCGCTGCCGAAGCTGACGCAGGCCTGGGTCGCGCAGCCGCCGGTCGAGTTCGGGCTGGCCGAGCAGGACGATCTGCAGCAGTTTTCTCTTTTCGGTCTCCAGGTTGCTCAGCAGCCGCAGGGCCTCCAGGCTTCGGTCCGACATGGCCTGCACCTCGTCGATGAGCAGGACCACCCTGCGGCCGGCTCCGGCCAGTTCGATGAGCTTGGAGGCGAGCTGCCGCAGCAGCTCTTCGAAGGAGGCCTCCGGGCCGGGGGTCAGGCCGATTTCGACGGCCACGGCCCGGTAGAGCTCGATGGGCTTGAGAAGCGGGTTGGGAAGGTAGGCGGTCAGGAACTCTTCGTGCAGCACCTCCAGCAGCTTGCGGCAGAGCAGGGTCTTGCCCGTTCCGACCTCGCCGGAGACCTTGATGAACCCCTCCCCGGTGCGCAGAGCCACCAGCAACACGTTGAGCGCCTCGCGCTGCCCCGGATGATCGAAGAAGAAGCTCGTGTCGGGGGTCAGCGAAAAGGGGTATTCGCGGAGTCCGAAATAGTGGAGGTACATGGTGTCCCGTCTCCAGAGGCCGGTCCTTGTCCGAGCCGGCTCACTCGCCCTTCATTTTCCAGAGGCCGCCCTGCCAGGCTCCCCCCAGGTCCCCCCCGAGGCGGTTCATCCGCCGCCGGGTCTCCTCCAGGGTCGTATCCCAGACCTGGCCGTTTTCAACCACCATGGGGCGCAGCAGGATGACCAGCTCGCTCTTGACGGAGGAGGTTTTTGTGTGGCGGAAGAGGCCGCCGAGCATGGGGATGCGTCCCAAAAAGGGAATCCCCGCCCTCTCCCGGACTTCCTGGTTCTTCATCAGGCCGCCGATCACCACCACCTGGCCGCTCAGGGCGTTGACGATGCTGTCCGACTCCCGGATGGTACTGAAGGCCAGGGGAAGGCTCTGGTCCTTGTCGTTGACCGTCACGACCTTGGTCTTGGTCGTCACCTCGCTCACCGTCGGATGGATGTGGAGGGTGACGAGTCCTGCGGGGTCGATCTGGGGGGTGACATCGAGGGCGATCCCCGAGAAGAAGGGGGTCAGGGTGATGTCCGAGGAGATGGTGGTCGTCGTCCCGGTGATGGTGTCGCTGGAGATGTCGGTGACGAAGAACTCGTCGGAGCCGACCTTGATCAGGGCCTTCTGGTTGTTGACGGTCGAGATGCGGGGGCTCGAGAGAACCTGGACGTTCCCCTGGCTCTCCAGCAGCTCGATGAAGGCGGTGAAGTCCTTGATATTGAGGGCCGCCGAGAAGACCCCCCCGAAGCCCGAGGCGGGGATCCCCGTGAGGGGGTCGACCCGGGGGATGAGATCGGTCGCTATGTTGGCAAGATCGGAGAGGCCGTCGGAGAAGATCTTTCCGCCGCCGGTCTGGCCGTAGAGGGCGCTCTTGTCGGTGCCGACCCGGTTGAGGGCGACCCAGTTGATCCCCGACTGGAAGCCGTCGTTGAGCTCCACGGCGAGGATCTTCGCCTCGAGGATGACCTGGCGCTGCAGGTTCCCCTGGATGGCGGCAAGATAGTGCTCGACCTCCCGCAGTTCGGCGGGAAAGGCGCGCACCACGACGACGCTCGCCTGGGGTTGGATGACGACTCTGCGCCCTCCCTCGTTGCCGACCATGGCCTTGAGGGCCATCTCCAGCTCCTGCCAGAAGTCGGCGGTCGACTCGGTGTCGATGCGGCTTCCCGAGACGGCCCGATTGTCTCCTTTTTTCGATCCGCTCTCCGAATTGCCCGAGTCGGCCATCTCGCTGATCTGCCCCGAGCTGACCCGGGTCTGGGAGCTTCCCCGGCGGGAGATGTTGAGATAGTTGACCTGGAAGGTGCGGGAGCGAAGGCCCGCCGGGAGAACCTGGAAACCGGTCTCCGTGCGATGGAAGTCGTAGCCGTAGAGATTGCGCACCACGTCCATCGCCTCGGGGATGGTGGTGTTTTTCAGGGAGAGGGTCACCTGCCCCCTGACGTCGGGGTGGACCGCCATGTTGTAGGGGGTTCCCTCCACCAGCCCCATGAAGAAGTCCCGTGCCGTGGCGTTCTTGGCGGAGACGTCGAAGCGGGACTCCAGGGAGGCCGCTCCGGTCAGGGCCGGTCCGCCGAGGGTGGGGAGCAGGGCCGAGGAGACCTCGGGGGGGAGCTCCGGTGCTCCTGCTTTTTGATCCCCTCCTCCCGGTTCCATCGCCTTGCCGATCTCTCCCTTGGCGGGGGTTCCCCGGGGGCGGGGGGCGCAGCCGCAGAGCAGGGGGAGTGTCAGCATCAGGGCCGTGAAAAGGGCGACGGCGATCCGCAGGTGTCGTGGGTTCATGGCTTTTTAGCCTCCTGGGTGTCAGCGCTGACCGGTTCCTTGACGTTGACCGGGGCCAGGGTGAGGGTAGATTCCTTTTTCCCCCGCCGGATGCGGACCCGGTCAGGGAGGATCTCGATGATCTCGGCCCCGCCGATCCGCTCTCCGACGGCGAGGGTGCGGCCGTTGATCACGGCCACCCTCCGGTCTGGAGAGACCAGGGTCGAGGTAAGTGAAAAGCCCGAGGGGCCGGCCGGAGCGCTGCCGACCCTCCCCCCGGGGTCGAAGGAAGGGGGGCGCATCGGGTCGTCCAGGGCGCTCGCCGGCGCGGCCGTCAGCAGCAGGGCGACGAGTATCGTGAAGAGGGCGGCCCCGGGGCGATTCGTCTGGTGGGTCGCAAGTGGAAGGTCAGACACCGATCCAGCCCTCCTTCAGACTCAGGGTATGCACCGTCAGGGTAATCCGTGCCTTGGGATAGCGCAGGATCTCGATCTCCATGTTGTCCCAGAAGAGGCTGCGGGGGAGCTGCTCCAGGGACTTCAGGTAGCTCAGGGTGTCGAGATAGCTCCCCTCCAATTCCATCTGCAGGGTGTGGCGGTAGAGGTTGGGGCCACTCCCGGAAGCCTCCTCGGCGGTCTCGGCGGCGGATCCGAGCAGGGGGGTGGTTTCCAGCTTCCCCAGGCGCACCAGGCGCAGGGTCGAGTTGCGGGTCAGCACTTCCTCGAGCACCTTGGGCATCTCCCGGGG
This sequence comes from Desulfuromonadales bacterium, assembly GCA_041598955.1. GTDB lineage: Bacteria > Desulfobacterota > Desulfuromonadia > Desulfuromonadales > JBFHXN01 > JBFHXN01. Next base: position 7,591 of record JBFHXN010000111.1, read on the forward strand.
GG
>JBFHXN010000112.1:0-7550 GCA_041598955.1 Desulfuromonadales bacterium
CCATCCCGACGGGAAAATCAGGGAAGAGGCCTTCGCCGCCTTTCTCGGCAAGCATGCCGAGCAGGCCCTGGTGCTGACCTCCTGCTTCAACAACCTTCTGCTCGACCATGGCAAGGAGGCCGAGCTGCGGGGCTATCCCGACCTGATGACCCCCTCCCACCTGGCCAACGAGACTGAGCCGGCGATGATCGAGCAGCTGATGGCCGTCAGCGAGGCGAACTACGGCCTGGCCCGTGAATACTTCCAGCTCAAGCGGCAGCTGCTGGGGCTGGATCGGCTCAAAAACACCGACCTCTACGCCCCCCTGGGGGAGAGCCGGCGGGAGTTCCCCTTCGCCGAGGCCCGGGAGACGGTCCTGGCGGCCTTCGCAGGCTTTTCCCCGGAGCTCGCCCGGGTTGCGGGGGGCTTCTTCGAGGAGCGCCGCATCGACGCCCCTCCCGCCCCGGGCAAGACCGGCGGGGCCTTCTGCATGGGGATGGTCCCGGGGCTTTCTCCCTACGTTCTGCTGAACTACTCGGGCACCCTGCGGGACGTCTCCACCCTGGCCCACGAGCTGGGGCACGGGGTCCACTTCGCCCTCTCCCAGAGGCAGAACCTCTTTCACTACCAGGCGACCCTCCCCTTCGCCGAGACGGCCAGCGTCTTCGGCGAGATGCTCCTCACCCGCCATCTTCTCGACCGGGAAAAGGACCGCCCCGTGAAGATCGAGCTTCTCTGCGCCAAGCTCGAGGAGATCATCGCCACCACCTTCCGCCAGACGGTCCTCACCCGCTTCGAGCTTGCGGCCCATCGTCGCCGTGCCGAAGGGCTCCTCTCCCCGGAGCTGCTCGGGGAGCTCTGGTGGGAGGAGAACGGCAGGCTCTTCGGGGAGGAGGTGGAGATGATCGAGCCCTACCGCTGGGGGTGGAGCTACATCGGGCACTTCATCCACGCCCGCTTCTACTGCACCAGCTACGTCTTCGGGGAGCTGCTGGTCCTCGCCCTCTACCGCAAGTACCGGGAGGAGGGGGCCCCCTTCGTGCCGAAATACCTGGAGCTCCTCTCCAGGGGGGGGAGCGCCCCTCCCCGGGAGCTGCTCGCCCCCCTCGGCATCGACCTCTCCGATCCGGGCTTCTGGCAGAAGGGGTACGACCAGGTGGGGGAGCTGCTGGGGGAGTTGAAGGGGCTGGTGGAGGCCGGGTAGGGGATGCTGAAAAGGTCCTGCCTTGTGAACACCGCATCGGGAGGATTTTCGGTGGAAACGGCATGAAAAAGGGGGACGGCCCGACCCGGGCGTCCCCCTTTTTCCGTTTGCCGAAGGCCTGCGCTAGAGCTTTTCTTTGACCTTCGCGGCGACCGCTTCTGCGGTGAAGCCGAAATGCTTCATCAGCTCCCCTCCGGGGCCGCTGGCTCCGAACCCCGTCATGCCGACCACGGCTCCCGTGGCGCCGACATGACGCTCCCATCCGAAGGGGGAGGCGGCTTCGACGGCCACCCGCACGGTGCAGGCGGGGGGAAGAACCTCGTCGCGGTAGGTTCCCTCCTGGGCGGCGAAGAGCTCCCAACTGGGGAGGGAGACGACACGGGCGCCGATCCCTTCGGCGGCGAGGAGCTTTCGGGCCGCAAGGGCCAGGGGGACTTCCGATCCGCTGGCGATGAGAATGGCCTTCAGTTCCGTGCTCTCCCGGGCAAGGACGTATCCACCCCGGTGGAGTTCGGTGGCCGGGGTGAACTTGCCACGATCGAGAATCGGCAGGTTCTGGCGGGAGAGGATGAGAGCCGTGGGGCCGCGCCGATTGGCGATGGCAGCACGCCAGGCCTCGACGGTCTCGTTGGCGTCGCAGGGGCGGATTACCGTCAGGTTGGGGATGGCCCGCAGGGCCGGAAGCTGCTCGATGGGCTGATGGGTGGGGCCGTCCTCCCCCAGCCCGACGGAGTCGTGGGTAAAGACGTAGATGGGGGCAAGCCCCATCAGGGCCGCCAGGCGAATGGGGGGGCGCATGTAGTCGGAGAAGATGAGAAAGGTTCCCGCGAAGGGAATCAGGCCGGGGGTGTGGGAGAGGCCGTTGAGAACCGCTCCCATGGCGTGCTCGCGCACCCCGAAATGGATGTTGCGACCGCTGCGGCCTGGGCTGAAGGCTCCTCCCCGCTTGATTTCGGTGTTGTTGGAGGGGGCCAGGTCGGCGGAGCCGCCCAGCAGAAGGGGAAGCCGTGCCGCGAGCAGGTTCAGAGCGATTCCGCCTGCCTTGCGGGTGGCCATCGGACCATCCTCGGGGCGGAAGGGGACCAGGGCCTGGTCCCATCCCTCGGGAAGGTCCCCTTTGCGGGCGGCCAGCCATCCCTCCAGACGGGGGTTGTCCTGCTGGCGAAGCCGTGCGAGACGCTCCTGCCAGTCCTTTTCGAGCTCGATGCCCCGGGTCACGGCCTGCTGCAGGTGGGCCGTCACCTCGGCGGGGACGGCGAAGGTCTCTTCAGGGCTGCGTCCAAGGGCCTCCTTGGTCAGGCGCACCTCCTCACGCCCGAGGGGGGCTCCGTGGGCGTCCGCGGTATCCCGCTTGTTGGGCGAGCCCTCGGCGATGTGGGTGCGCGCCACGATGAGGGAGGGTCTCGGGTCGGATTTGGCCCTCTCCAGGGCGGCCTCGATCTCGACCAGGCTCTCCCCCTCGACCCGCTCCACGTGCCATCCGCAGGCCAGAAAGCGGGCGCCGACGTCTTCGCTGAAGGCGAGGGAGGTGTCTCCCTCGATGGTGATGTGGTTGTCGAGGTAGAGGCAGATCAGGTTGCCCAGCCGCAGGTGTCCGGCGAGGGAGGCGGCCTCGGCGGAAACCCCTTCCATCAGGTCGCCGTCGGAGCAGAGGGCGTAGACCCGGTAGTCGAAAAGGTCGGCAGCGACCTGTTCGCCGAGGAACCTGGCCCCCATGGCCATGCCGACCCCGACGGCGACCCCCTGGCCCAGGGGGCCGGTGGTCGTCTCCACGCCGGGGGTGTGGCCGAACTCGGGATGGCCGGGGGTGCGGCTGCCGAGCTGGCGGAAGTTCCGGAGATCCTCCAGGGAAAGATCGTAGCCGTAGAGGTGCAGGGTGCTGTAGAGCAGGGCCGAGGCGTGACCGCAGGAGAGGATGAAACGGTCCCGTCCCGGCCAGTCGGGATTCTTCGGGTTGTGGCGCAGGTGCCTGGCGAAGAGCAGGTAGGCGATGGGCGCTGCCTCCATGGGGGTGCCGGGATGGCCCGAGTTGGCGGCTTCCACGGCGTCGATGGAGAGGAGGCGGATGGTGTTGATGGCGTCCCGGGCGAGAAGGGGATCAAGGGCAGGCAGGGTCATGGTTACTCCTTGGCGGCGAGAAAGGCAAGGTGCTCGGGCTATTGAAGCAGGATCGGCCCACCTTGGCAAGGGGGAAAGGGGCATGGGCATGGGATGCAAGACAAGGGGGAAATCTCCGATAGACTGGAACGGGTGATCCATCTCCCGGCCCCCCCGGCAGAACAGTCAGTCCCAGGGGGGGCGCTCCGGAGGGATGCCCCCATAGTCTCCGGACCTGTGATTCTCCGGCAGGCCGACAACGAAGGAGGAAGAAGGAGATGCTCTATTTCGCCTACGCCGTCAACATGGATGAGGAAACCCTGGGGGAGCGGGGAGTGCAGTTCAGCAAGGTCTGCATAGGCAAGGTCCGCAACGTGCGGCTGGTTTTTCACAAACCCGGGGAGAACGGCACGGGCAAGGCCGACCTGCAGGACCACCGCGGGAGCCTGGTCGAGGGGGTGGTCTACGAGGTTCCCGAGGCGAGCCTGGCGAATCTGGATGTGTATGAGGGGGTGGAGAAGGGGCACTACCGGCGACAGGTGGTGAAGGTGCAGACCTCCCGCGGGGAGCTCGAGTGCATGGTCTACCGCGCCGCAAAGTTCAAAATGGGGCTCAAGCCGAGCCGTTCCTATCTGGAGAGAATCCTTCGGGGCGCAAAGGCCCACAGGCTTTCGGGGGATTACCTGGCCTACCTGAACACCTTCGATACGGTCCCGGACAAGGTCTGACGGGGGAGGGTGAAAAGACTCAGGGCCGGCCCGGGGAGGAGGCATTCCCCGTGACCGGCCCTGAGCCGTTTTCTACAAAAGGAGGTAAGGAAATGAAGAAGGTTCAGCGGGTATCTCCGGCCCGCCTGCCACAACAGGCCTTTGATGGTTCCTAATATAACCGCGTGGGGGATCTTCGGCCACGGCGATACCCGTAAAATTTCAGGAGGCTCCCCGCAGGGGGAGGCTGTGCAAATGCACAGTCGGGATCAGTCCGACTCGCCGAAGCCGCAGTGGGTCTTGAGCAGGGCAACCTTTTCCGGCACCTCCCCCTTCCATTGACCGAGCAGGCGCTCGGCGAGGGTCACACCGCTCTCGGCCACTTCCCGCACTTCCTCGAGGTAGACCGATTCGTCCAGCCCCCGCTCGTTGCGGGCCTTTTGTCGCATCAAGCCGTCCCGTGCCAGGTCGAGAACCTCCAGAGCCAGATCCCGCAGGGTTCCCCGTCCGAAGGGGGCGCGCAGCCCGAGTCGCCAGGAGTTTCCGTAGAGGGCCGACCAGGAGGGGTCGTCGAGGCTGCCGAAGAGCCCCCAGCAGTCCTCCAGCGCCTGGTGGTCGTAGAGCAGACCCTTGGCGAGGGCCGCCGGGGCCATGGACATCCGGGGGGGGAGGGCATCGGCGCTGCGCAGTTCGATCTGGGGGCGCAGCCGCACCTCGGTGAAGATGGTGGAGAGGTGGAGGTCCCAGTCGGCCAGGGTCGCCCTCTCATCCCGGAACCCCTCGGCGAGGTAGCGGCGGAAGGAAAAGGGTTCGGCGGTGAGATCGACGAAGCGCCCCTCCCGGACGATGAAGTACATGGGGACGCCTAGGACGTAGTCGACGTAGGTGTCGAGGGTCGCTCCTTCCGAGAAGAGCCCTGGGATGAAGCCGGTCCGGTCGGGGTCGGTGCGGGACCAGATCTCCCCCCGGGTGGAGACGTGGCCCGTGGGAATCCCGTCCATCAGGGGGGAGTTGGCGAAGAGTGCGTAGAAGAGGGGAGAGAGGGCCTGGCCCAGACGGAGCTTGGCGATGCAGTCGGCCTCGTCGGCGAAGTCGAGGTTGACCTGCAGGCCGGCGGTCTGCTTCATCATCCGTTGCCCCATGTCGCCGGTGCGCGCCATGTAGCGACCCATGATGCCGTAGCGGGCCTTGGGGAGCCAGTCGATGGCCTCCAGGGGGGTGAAGGGCTGCACTCCCAGGCCGAGGAAGCAGAGTCCCGACGGGATGCCGACCCCCACCACCTGAGCCACGTGGCGGGCAAAGTCCCCCTGGGAGCAGTGGATGTCGGGGCAGAGCTCCCCGGAGAGCTCGAGCTGGCCGCCGGGCTCCAGGGTGATGGAGGAGCGCTCTCCCTTGAGGCCGAGGAGGCGCTCCGCCTCATGGAGGGGTTGCCATCCCCCCTGGGCTTCGAGGGTCCGGAGCAGGGTCTCGATTCTGGCGAAGGATGCGGCCCGCCCCGTAGGGCATTCCAGGACCAGCTTCTCCAGTTCGACTCCCACCCCCCAGCGCTCGGGGGATCGGGCCCCGCGAAGGAGATAGTCCCGCAGTTCCGCCCTTGAGGAGATGGGTTGGTCGAGGCCGGTTTTGATCAGGGTTGTCATGGGTGAAGGATAACACCTTCCTCAAGGGGCGGGGAGCCCCGGGGGTTGCATGAAAAAGGCCGGCCCCGGGGGCCGGCCTTTTTAACTTTCAGCGGGTCAGGACTTCAGGTAGTCGGTGACGTTCTGGGCGATGTTCTTGAAAATCTTGGTGAACTCGGCTTCGTTGCGCTCCAGGAGGGTGATGCGGAAGCCCTGCTCCGGGGTGCAGAAGGAGGAGAGGGGGACGGTGCAGATTCCGGTGGAGGCGAGGAGGTAGTAGACAAAGCGTTTGTCCAGGGAGCAGCCGGGCTGGATGACGAGATTCTCCACCAGGGACTTGACCTCGGGGTTGGCGATGGGGAGGGTCTGTCGGTTGCTGAGCCTCCCCTTGTCGAAGGTCACAGCCATGTAGAAGGCCCCGTTGGTGCGGTTGACCTTGAGCCCCGGGACCTCCTTGAGGATGTCGTAGGCGATGTTGGAGCAGCGCTCGTAGCGGGACTTGCGCTCCTCGAGGTAGACCGGGTACTGGGGGTGGGACAAAAGCTGCGGGATGGCCTTCTGGGGCAGGGTGGTGGAGCAGACCTCGACCATCTTGGAGTTGAGGATGCTCGACACATACTGCTGGAAGATGGGATCCCGCTCGGCATTGTAGACTTCGATCCAGCCGCAGCGGGCCCCGGGCCAGGGAGCCTCCTTGCTGATCCCCTTCATGGCGATGGCGGGCACGTCCCCGATCAGGTCGGAGATCGGCTTGGTCGACTGGCCGTTGTAGATGATGTTGTGGTAGATCTCGTCGCAGATGATGAAGAGATCGAATTCCTTGGCGATGGCCACCATTTCCCTGAGGATCCGTTCCGGGTAGACGGCGCCGGTGGGGTTGTCGGGGTTGATGATGAGGATGCCGGAGATGGTCGGGTTGTACTTGATCGACAGCCGCAGGTCGTCCAGGTCGGGGTACCAGCTGTTGTCCGGGTCGAGGCGGTAGGAAATCGGCCGCTGCCCCGCATGGGCTGCTTCGGCGGAGGAGTGGGTGGAATAGGTCGGGGAGGGGCCGATCACCCGGGCCTCCCGGCGCAGAAAGCCGTAGACTTTCTGGATGGCGTCGCCGAGGCCGTTGAAGAAGAGGATGTCCTCGGGGGTGATCTGGGTTTTCCCCCGGCGGTTGACCATGTCGGCGAGGAACTCGCGGGTCTCCAGGACCCCCCGGGTCGGGCAGTAGCCGTAGGAGCAGTCCTTCATCGCCAGGTCGGCGACGATCTGTTTCATCCAGTCGGGGATGATCTCCCCCTTGGCCACCGGGTCACCGATGTTTTCCATGTTGGTCTTGATGCCGAGTTTCTTGAGCTTGTCGGCGATCTCGACGATCGCACGGATCTCGTAGGTCAGCTCTCCGGCGCCGATGTGGACGATGTTGTTGCGCATCTTCTCTCCCCCTTCTCTCCTGAAAATGGAAAGGGCCATGGACGTTTTGCCCATGGCCCCTGTTGGATATTTTCAAGGTCGGGTTATCCCCTTCCCTCCAGGTGACAGGCAAAACGCAGGCATTCGAACGCGGCGGCCGCCGCGCTCATAGCTCGGGTCGCTGCTGCCATGCCCATCACTCTGGTTTCCTTGCCGGTCATCATGCATTCTCCCGTGGGCTTCTTGCTTATCATGGCCCGCGCGGCCTTGTCAATGGTTTCCTTCCGGAGGAGCGGCCCTCTGTCAGCGGACTCCCTGAATACCCTCGGCCTGGTTCCACTGCAGGGCCCGGGCCAGGGCATTGCCGATCCGTATCTGAACAGGGCCGCTGAGAACCTTGGCCGGAACCTGGGTGTTGAGCTCGAATTCTCCGTCGGGCCAGGTCAGGGCTTCGGCCAGGGCCAGAACCGCCAGCCGGGAGAGGGCCGACTCGAGTTCCAGCTTTTCGAAGACCTTCTCCCCCAGCAGATCCCCCGTGAAGGG
>JBFHXN010000113.1:0-7511 GCA_041598955.1 Desulfuromonadales bacterium
ACGGCGGCCCGCCGGACAGCTCCGGAGGGATCCTTCATCCCCATGACGAGCAGGCGTTCCACCTCGGGAAGATCGAGGCGCCCCACGACGGAGACGGCATGCATGCGAATGTCGGGGTCCTCCGCACCGAGCATCGGCCGGAGCCCGTCGAGCACCGCCTCCGGGAAGTCCTGCCCCAGGCGGTCCAGAGCCAGGGAGGCGCCCTGCCGGACATCCCCCTGCGCATCCCGCAGGGCCTGGGCCAGGGGCCCGATGGCTTCGGAGCGCCGCAGGCGCCCCAGGGCCTGGACGGCCGCCGTGCGCACCTCGGGATCGCTGTGGGAAACGCCCTCCAGGAGAAGCTCCAGCCCCTCGGCGCAACCGACCTCTCCGCAGAGATGACAGAGATAGGCGAGGGTCCGGGGGTCGCTCTGGCGTCCCTCCGCCACCAGGGTGGAGACGGCCTGGGCCCCCATGTCGACGAGGGCCCGGGCGGCGCTTTCGCCGAGACGGGGGTCCTCGAAGAGCTCGAGGAGCCTCCGGGCCTGTGCGGCATCTCCGATCCAGCCGAGAAGCTTTACAGCCGCCTCGCGCAGACGGGGCTCGTCCCCCTCCAGAAGGGCGACGGCGGCACCGGAGAGGGAACGATTGGCCGGGGCCGAGAGGCCACTGCGGACTTCATCGGGGTATTGCCCGGCCAGGGCGACCAGAGCCAGGGCCGCCGCCTCGCGCACGTTGCGCATGGCATCGGTGAGTCCCTCCACCAGCACCGGAACCGCATCGGCTCCTCCGACGCGCCCCAGGCAGTCGAAAAGGGCCTTGCGCAGCAGAGGCTCCCCCTTGAACCGGAGCAACCGCGCCGTATCGACCCCCCGACCGATCTGTCCGAGAGCCTCCAGAATAGTGAAGCGGTACCAGAGGTTGGCCGACTCCATGGCCTCAAGCAGGGCCGCCACCGCCTCGGCGGCCCGGAGTTTGCCCAGGTTCTCCGCCGCGGCATAGCGCACATTCTCGTCGGGATCCCCCATGGCTTCGATCAGGGTGGGGATGGTGGAGCGATCGCCGATTTCACCCAGGATGTCGACGACGAACTTGCGCACGTCGTGGTCCTCGGAACCGAGCTCCCGCAACAGGGTCGGCAGGGAGCGGCGCCCCAGACGGATGAGAATCTCCATGGCCGCGTTGCGAAGGCCCGCGTTGTCCTGGGAATGGAGCTGCCCGGCGACCAGGTCGGCGAACTCGGCGGCCCGGGGCTGGCCCAGCAGGAGCTCGACGGCTTCCTTGCGAACCCGCCATGACTCATCCCCCAGGGCCTTCAGGACCTGCTCCAGAGGAAACTGCTCCCCGGCTCCGGAGAGGAGCCGAAGACCCTGGAGGCGCTCCTCCTCAACCCCGGAGGTGAGCAGACGGTTGATGGTCTCGAGTTCGGCCATGGTCACTTTCATCCGCGTGCAGGGTGCTGAAGTGCCGGCGAGGTTCAGCAGGTCCGAACCTCCCCTCCGGTTTTCTGAAAAACGTCCCGTCACAACTTACTTAAACAAAGTAGAGGAGCAAGGAATCCCTGGCCAAACCGGGTTGCCGCCCCTCCCCCGTAGCAGCCATGCCTAGAGGGCCATCTCCCGCCGCTGGCGCTCGATCAGAGCGTCGAAAGCCTGCTGCAGGAAATCCTCCTGGCTCCGGATTTTCGGGTCGATCCTCGTCTCGAAGAGCTTGCGCCCCTCGGCCACCTCGTCCTTGAGCAGCTCGAAGAAGGTTCCCGACCGTACGCCGGCCACGACCCGGTCCTGGTTGTACAGCGCGATGTCCGAAGCGATGATGCGTGCCAGACGCTTGGCCTTTTCCACGTCGATCGACCCGCCGGTGGCGGCGGTCTCTTTCTCCTCGGCGGCCTGGATCTTGGCGTTGACCTCGTCCCGATAGGCTTCGGTCTCCTCGCAGGCCTCCTCCAGGGGAGGGGGTGCGGGCACCTGCGCACCGGGATGTCTTCCCCCCTTGGCGCCCTTGCCATCAACCAGGGAGCGAATTTTCGGCACCAGCCAATCGGCGATGTGGTGCTTCTCCAGGTAGTCGTCGGCCCCGTAGAGAGAGGAGGGGGTTCTTTTGTAGGCGGCCTGGTTGAAGACGGAGGAGAGCAGGATGATCCGGACCTTCTCCAGCCCCGGCTGGCGACGAACCTTCTCCACCACCTCGAAGCCGAAGAGTCCGGGCAGGGCCACGTCCATCAATGCAACCTGTGGGGGGGAGGCGATCAGGGATGCCATGGCGGCGCCCCCCTCGTGGCAGACGTCGAAGGATATCCCTTCCCGGGCCAGGAGGCCTCCGATGGCGCCGCAGAGCTCGGCATCGCTGTGGGCGACCAGGACGCGGACGGAGTTGCCGGCCGGCGGGGTCCGGGCGATCTCGGTTTTGAAGACGTGCTGGCAACGGGCGCAGCGGATGGTGATCCTCTTTCCGTCGAGGCGCTGGGCATTCAACTGCATGCGCACGGTACAGACTGGGCAACTGACGATCATCAGGAAAACTCCGTGGCATTTTGCCCGGGCTGAGTTGCGGAAGCCTGGGAACTAGCCCTTTTCACCCTTGGCAGGGCTTTGGCGAACCCTTTGGAGGTCGATGCGCTCCTCCGAGGTCAGAATCTTTTCCAGGTCGATGAGCAGAACCAGCTCATCCTCCCTGCGACAGACACCGAGAAAATACTCGGCCCCCTTCCCCTTGAGAAACTGAGGAGCGGGCTGGATCTCCTGGCGGGTGAAGCGGTGAACCTCGGTGACCTCGTCCACATGGAGACCGATGATCTTCCCCGCGAGGGTGCAGATCATGATCCGGCCCCGACGGTCGGAGGGATCGAAATCCTGGTCGAAGCGGCGGCGCAGGTCGACGACCGGTATCACGGCGCCCCGCAGGTTGATCACCCCCTCGATGAAGGAGGGCGCCTTGGGTACGGAGGTGAGGCGCTGGGGACGGATGATCTCCTTGATGCGCATGATGTCCAGGGCGTACATTTCGCCGCCGACCCGGAAGCAGGCCAGCTGGACTTCCCGGCGCCCGCCCTCCTTGCCCCCCTCATTTTTCGTCTCTGGAGAGGTCATCACTTGTTCAGAAAGCGCTGGATGGTTTCGATGACGTTGGCCGACTTGAAAGGCTTGGTGATATACCAGTCGGCGCCGACCTGCTGCCCCCGGGCCATGTCCTCCCGGCTCTTCTTGGCGGTGAGCATGACCACCGGGATGTCCCGGGTGGCCGGATCGCTCTTGATCCGCTGGCAGACCTCGAAACCATCCATGGCCGGCAGCATGATGTCGAGGAGCACCAGGTCGGGTTTGGATTGGGCCAAGGACTCCAGTGCCGCCAGGCCGTTGGAAACCCCGGTGACCTCGTACCCCTTGGAGGTCAGCAGAATGCTCTCGAGCTTGAGAAGGCTCTCTTCATCTTCCACGACCAGTATCTTTTTTTTGGACATGGGGTCTCTCCTCAGATAAGTTCCGCATCGAATACGCTCGCCAGGTCAAGCAGGATCAGCATCCGCCCCTGGTGGCGGCCCACTCCCTCCACCATGTCCCGGTCGAGGCCGGAGAGGATGCCCGGGGTCGGCTCGATCCCCTGCTCGGGGATGCGCACCACCTGGTTGATCTTCTCCACCAGCAGCCCGACAATCTTCTGCCCGTGCTGACAGACGACCACCCGGGCCGCCGGGGTCAGCTCGATGGCGCCAAGCTTCAGGCGCCTCATCAGATCGTAGATGGGGATGATGGCCCCCCGCAGGGAGATGAGGCCGAGGATGAAATCGGGGGCCCTGGGGATCTCGGTGATTTCCCGAAGCTTGACGATTTCTTTCACCTGGCCGATATCGACCACGTACTCTTCCTGGCCGAGGGAAAAGCAGAGGAGCTGCCGGAGGTTTTCATCCTCCTCCCGCTTCCCCCCGACCAGCCCCTGGAAATAGGCCTCCTCGGTGGCCAGGTCGAGCTCCTGTCCGAGACGGAAGAGGGCCTCGAGGGGATCCCCGGTGCCCCCCGGTGATGCAGGAGCCGAGTCCCTTTTCGCCGACGGGGCGATGGCTTCTTCGGCGAAGGCTTCGGAGGCGAGACGCTCCTCGTCGGGAATCCCCGCGGCCTCGGCAGCCTTGGCCGGCGCCCTGCGCGCCTGTTTGGCGGGCGCACCCTCCTTGGCCGGAGTCTCCTTCTTCTCCTTTTTCGCCTTCTTACGGATGTCGGAAAGGTTCAGCATTGCGGCAATCCCCTGCTCATCAGCGAGTCAGCACCAGCTCTTCCATGACGGCGTCGAGCACCTCGGAGCCGATCATCCGGACTTCCCGGCCGAACCCCTCGAGGAGCGCCAGGGACGCGGCATGGTTGATTTTACGGGGTATCCCTCCGGAGAATTCGTAGATCTTCTCCACCGCCGCGGGCTGGAAGATTCCGGGCTCCCCTCCGGCCGTAACCATGCGGAAGTCGAGATACTCGGATGTCTCCTCGAGGCTCAAGGGCTTCAGATCGTACTGCATGCCGACCCTCTGGCGCAGCGGCTCGTAGACCGGGTGGGCGAGGCGCTTGCGCAGCTCGGGCTGCCCCATCAGAACCACGGCGAGCAGGTTGCGGTCATCAAGCTGGTAATTGGTCAGCAGCCGGATCTCGTCGAAGGTCTCCTTGTGGGGAACCAGTTGCGCCTCGTCGATGACCAGCACCGGGCAGATGTCCTGCTCGTAGAGGGCGTAGAGGGCGACACCGATCTGCTCGAGCAGGTCGGTCTTGCCGGGCTGGGGCTCCGCCACTCCAAGGCGCAGTGCGAGGGCCCGCAGAAACTCCATGGGGGTCAGCCTGGGGTTGATGAAGAGAAGGATGCGGTAACTCTCCTCGTCAAGTTCGTCCATCAGTTTGCGGGAGAGGGTCGTCTTTCCGCAGCCGATCTCGCCCGTGAGCAGGATCAGGTCCCGGTCCTCGACGGCGAAGAGAAGCCGGGAGAGCGCCTCCCGGTGTCCGGGGCTCAGGTAGAGAAAACGGGGATCGGGGGTCTTGCTGAAGGGGCGCTCCCGAAGGCCGTAGAAATCCTCATACATGGGCGGCCGCTTCCCCCCTGAGGGTCTCGGTGATCAGCCCCCCGACGTCGAGAACCAGAATCGTCTTCTGGTTGCCCAGCTCCGCAGCTCCGGCAAAGCCCCGAACGAAGGAGAGGGCCTCTCCGAGCGACTTGATGACGACATCCTGCTGTCCCATCAGCTCATCGACGATGATCCCCACCCTTTTGTCGGCCAGGCCGACCACCACCACAAAGGAGCGCTCCCTCTTCCGATCGCCGTCGGGGAGATTGAAGACCCGCCCGAGGCGGATCAGGGGCAGGGTGGTCTGACGCAGTTCGATCACCTCCCTGCGCTCGATGGTGCGGATGGCCGAAGAGTCGATCATCAGGGTCTCCATCACCGAATTGATGGGGATGGCGTAGGTCCTTTCGCAGACCTTGATGATCAGGGCCTTGATGATCGCCAGGGTGATCGGCAGAGTGAGGGACATGGTCGTCCCCCCCCCTTTGCGGGTGTCGATCTCGATCATCCCCGAGAGCGAAGAGATGTTGTTCTTGACCACGTCCATCCCGACCCCGCGTCCCGAGAGCTCGCTCACCTCGTCCCGTGTGGAAAAGCCTGGCAGAAAGAGCAGGTCGAGCAACTCCTCGCGGCCGAGGTCGGCCCCCTTGGAGATCAACCCCTTGGAAACGGCCTTCTGCCGAACCCGGTCGACGTCGATTCCGCGGCCGTCGTCGGCGACCTCGATGACGACATGGTTCCCTTTCTGAGAGGCCCGCAGGGCGATGGTCCCCTTCTCGGACTTGCCGGCGGCGCTGCGCTCCGAGGCCGATTCGATGCCGTGATCGATGGCGTTTCTGATGATGTGCACCAGGGGATCGGAGAGCTCCTCGACGATGAGCTTGTCGAGCTCGGTGTCGGCACCGCTGATCTCCAGGCCGACCTTTTTCCCGTATTCCCCCGCCACCCGGCGCACGATCCGCGTCAGCTTGTCGAAGAGCTGGCTGACCGGGACCATGCGGACCTCCATGACCCCCTTCTGCAACTCCTCCAGCCGCCGTTCCAGGATGCGGGTGGCCTTCTGCAGGTCGGCGCCCAGCTCGATGTTCCCCTGGGCCTTGAGCCGGTCGACCATGTCGGAGATGGCTCCCTTGGCCAGCACCAGCTCGCCGACGATATTCATCAGCACGTCGAGCTTTTCGATGTCGACCCGGACCATGCGGCTGATGGAGCGCAGGGAACCGGACTCCTCGTGGGTATCGAGGGCAGGCTCGGCAGAGGCTTCTTCCCTCATTTTGCCGGCAGGGGCCCCTTTTTCCCCCTCGGCGCCGACCAGGGGGACAACCTCCAGGCCGGGCCTCTCGGCCAGGGCCGCGATCTGTTCCGGGGTGCGGGCCGTTCCGACCAGCAGTTCGAAGGAAATCCCCTGGGAGAGGTCTTCGCTGGCCGAAGGCAGGGTGCTGATGACCTCCCCTTCCTTTTTCAGCAAGGCCGTCAGGTCCGCCAGATCGCGGTCGAAGCTCGACAGGTCGAAGGAGGCCTTCACCTTGAGCAGGTTGCGCCCCTTCTTGAGGTTCTCGAGAAGCCGGTGCTCCTCGAATTCGGTCAGGACACTGAGCAGCGCGGGGTCGAGATCGACCCCCTCGAGAATCTGGGCCTTGGCCTGGCCGGCACCGCCATGCAGGACCGAGTCGATGCGGCCGAGCACGGGCTTGATATCGAGGGTGAAATCTTCCTTCTCTCCCTTGCCATGGACCAGGCGGGTGAGGGTTTCCAGGGCGTCGAAGAGGGTTTCGACGAGAATCTCGTTGAGGGGAACCTTGCCCAGACGCAGGTTGTCGAGGAGACCCTCCATATGGTGGCCGAGTTCACCGATGTCGTCGAAACCGAACATCCCCGCCAGCCCCTTGAGGGAGTGGGCCCCGCGGAAGATGCTGTTGAGAAGATCGGGATCGGACTCACCGCTGTCGGCACGCTCCCCCAGTTCGACCAGGTCGAGGTTCAGCTTTTCAAAGATATCCTCGGCTTCGCCGAGAAATTCCCTGATGGCCGAAGGAGAGTTCTTCTCGCTCAAAAAAGCCTCCTACCCCAGAAAACGCCGGATGAGCTTCTGCAGCTCCTCCGGAGAGAAGGGTTTGACCAGATAGGCGTCAGCGCCCAGCGCCATGCCCTTCTCCCGGTCCCGCTCGCTCCCCTCGGTGCTGATGATGAAGAGGGGGATCCGTCGGTACTGTTCGTTCTTCTTGATGAAACTGACCAGCTCCAGGCCGTTGATGTCGGGCATGTTGATGTCGGCGATGACCAGGTCGATCTTCTCCCTCGGAAGGATCCGCAGGGCCTCGAAGCCGTTGGCGGCTTCAACGACCTGGAAATCCCCCATGGCCTGAACCGTCGAGACGATCAGGGAGCGCATGGTCGGGGAATCTTCGGTAATGAGAATTTTCTTGGCCACAGTCCCCCCAGTGAATCCGGATCAGTGCTCTTCCTTGCTCCGCAGGCGACGCTCCAGCAGGGC
>JBFHXN010000114.1:0-7488 GCA_041598955.1 Desulfuromonadales bacterium
AGGCGGGGCTGACCTGGGTGACGAAGTTGACGAAGAGGGAGCGTCCCTCCTTGCCGTGGAGGGCCCCCTTGGCGTATTCGGCCATCTTGCGCATGACGAGTGGGACCTCCTCGTTCCAGTTGATCTTGATGGCCGTCTGGGCGCAGACGGTGATGCAGCGGCCGCAGCCGGCGCACTTCTCGGCGTCGATGCGGGCCTTCCCCTCGATGAAGGTGATGGCGTCGTGGACGCAGGCCTTGAGGCAGGCCGCGCAGCTGTTGCAGAACTTCTCGGCGACGGTGGGGGCGACGTTGGAGTGCTGCTCGAGTTTCCCCTCGCGGCTGGAGCACCCCATGCCGAGGTTCTTGAGGGCCCCGCCGAAGCCGGTCAGCTCGTGGCATTTGAAGTGGGAGACGGCGATGAGGAGGTCGGCCTCGAGGATCTCCAGGCCGATGTCGACGCTGGAAAGGAGCTCTCCCCCGATGTCGACCCGCCGCGCCGAGTGTCCCCGCAGGCCGTCGCACATGATGAGGGGGGCGCCGACCACGGCATAGGCGAAGCCGTTTTCGATGCCGCAGGAGAGGGCCGAGACGGCCTCCTTGCGCTCGCCGGGGTAGAGGGTGCAGGAGTCGGTGAGAAAGGGGCGCCCCCCGAGGCTCTTCACCCGGTCGACGATGCGGCGCAGAAAGACGGGGCGCACGTAGGCGTGCCCCCCCTTCTCGCCGAAATGGATCTTGATCGCGGCGAGGTCGCCGTCGCCGACGAGGCGCTCGATCCCCGCCTCGTCTAGGAGGCGCAGGAGCTTGCCGAAGAGGTTTTCCTTGTGCCCGGCCCGCAGGTCGGCGAAATGGACGGTGCTCTTCATGGGGGAGTTCTCCTTGGACGGCTAAAGATGGGGCAGGGGACGGCCTGCAAAACGTAGCACGGCAAGGCGGCCGTTTCAACCTCCGGGACGATTCCCCGAAGCGGTCGTTGTCATGAGGCGGGGCTTTGTTAGGCTGGACTCATGCCCGTTCCCTTCTCCTGGAAAGGAGGCCGCCATGCCCGAGCATGATTTCATCCTCCCCTTCGACAGCATCCGCCTCTCCGACCTTCCCCGGGTCGGGGGGAAGAACGCCTCCCTCGGCGAGATGATCGCCGCCCTCTCCACGCAAGGGGTGAGGGTCCCCGGGGGCTTCGCCGTCACCGCCGCGGGGTACCGCCTCTTTTTGGCAGAAACGGGGCTGGAGGAGAAGATCGGGGCGCTGCTCGCCGACCTCGACACCGGGACCATGGACAACCTCGCCGCCGTGGGGCGCCGCATCCGCCGGGCCATGAGGGCCGCGCCCCTCCCCGGCCCCCTGGAGGAGGCCGTCCGCGCCGCCTACCGGGGGATGGAGAAGGAGTACGGAGCCGAGTGCGACGTGGCGGTGCGCTCGAGCGCCACCGCCGAGGACCTCCCCGACGCCTCCTTCGCCGGCCAGCAGGAGACCTACCTCAACATCCGCGGCGAGGAGGAGGTCCTCGAGGCCGTCCGGCGCTGCTTCGCCTCCCTCTTCACCAACCGGGCCATCTCCTACCGCCACGATCAGGGCTTCGGCCACCTCGACATCGCCCTCTCGGTGGGGGTGCAGAAGATGGTCCGCTCCGACATCGGGTGCGCCGGGGTCATGTTCACCCTCGACACGGAGACGGGCTTTCCGGAGGTGGTGATGATCAACGCCGCCTGGGGGCTGGGGGAGAACGTGGTTCGCGGGGCCGTCAATCCCGACGAGTACGTGGTCTTCAAACCGACCCTGAAGAAGGGGTTCGCCCCCATCGTCGGCAAGAGCCTGGGGGGGAAGGAGAGAAAGATCGTCACCACGGAGGAGGGGGGGAAGGGGACGACCCGGGAGGTGGAGGTTCCGAAGGAGGAGCGCCGCCGCTTCTGTCTCGGTGACGGGGAGATCCTCGAGCTCGCCCGGCTGGCCTGCGCCATCGAGGAGCACTACGGCCGCCCCATGGACATCGAGTGGGGGAAGGACGGCGAAACGAGGGAGCTCTACATCCTCCAGGCCCGCCCCGAGACGGTGGAGTCGCAGCGCGGGGGGAACGTGCTGGAGAGCTACCGGCTCAAGGGGACGGGGGAGGTCCTCGCCCGGGGGCGCAGCGTCGGCAGCCGCATCGGCGCCGGGAAGGCGATGATCATCAAGGACGCCCACCGGCTGGAGCGCTTCGAAACGGGGTGCGTGCTGGTCACCGGCATGACCGACCCCGACTGGGAGCCGGTGATGAAGAAGGCCGCGGCCATCGTCACCGACCGGGGGGGGCGTACCTGCCACGCCGCCATCGTCAGTCGGGAGCTGGGGATCCCCTGCGTCATCGGCACCGGCGACGGCACGGCGACCATCCCCGACGGGGAGGGGGTGACCGCCTCCTGCGCCGGGGGGGAGGCGGGGGTGGTCTACGCCGGGGAGCTCCCCTTCGAGGTGGAGAAGACGGAGCTCGCCGAGATTCCCCGCCCCCGCACGAAGATCATGATGAACCTCGCCGACCCCGGGCAGGCCTTCGGCCTCTCCCGCATCCCCAACGACGGGGTGGGGCTCGCCCGGCTGGAGTTCATCATCAACACCGCCATCGAAGCCCATCCCCTGGCCCTGCTCCATCCCGAGGGGGTGGAGGAGAAAAAGGAGAGGCGGCGCATCGCGGAGCTGATCGAAGGCTATCCGGACGGCGGCGCCTTCTTCGTGGAGACCCTCGCCCGGGGGGTGGCCACCCTCGGCGCCGCCTTCTATCCCAAGGAGGTCATCGTGCGGATGAGCGACTTCAAGACCAACGAGTACGCCGGGCTTCTGGGGGGGAGGGGCTTCGAGCCCGAGGAGGCGAACCCCATGATCGGGTTCCGGGGCGCCTCGCGCTATTACGACGAGCGCTACCGGGAGGGGTTTCTGCTGGAGTGCGCGGCGATGAAAAAGGTGCGGGAGGAGATGGGGCTCACCAACGTCAAGCTCATGATCCCCTTCTGTCGCACGGTGGAGGAGGGGAGGAAGGTGCTGGCGGTGATGGAGGAGGCGGGGCTCAGGCGGGGCCGGGAGGGCCTGGAGGTCTATGTCATGTGCGAGATCCCCTCCAACGTGGTGCTGGCCGAGGAGTTCGCCGAAATCTTCGACGGCTTCTCCATCGGCTCCAACGATCTCACCCAGCTCATCCTCGGCCTCGACCGGGACTCGGAGATCGTGGCCCACCTCTACGACGAGCGTAACGGGGCGGTGAAGGGGATGATCGCCGACGTCATCGCCCGGGTGAAGAAGGCCGGACGGAAGATCGGCATCTGCGGCCAGGCCCCGAGCGACTACCCGGAGTTCGCCGAGTTCCTGGTGGAGTGCGGCATCGACAGCATCTCCCTCAACCCCGACACGGTCCTCCCCACCACCCTGCGGATTCTCGAGGCGGAGAAGCGCGGGAAGGGGTGAGTTTCTTCAGGTTCCTCCCCGCCGGCTCAATGTCCCGGTGCGGCGGGAGCGGCTTCCCCCTTGAGGTAGAGGGTGCGGCTCGGGAAGGCGATCTCCAGCCCCATCCCCTCGAGCAGTTCCATGATCTTCAGGCAGAGGTCCTCCCGCGCTTCGAGATAGTCGCTCCAGACGGTGGTCACGGTGAAGCAATAGACCATGATGTCGAGGGAGGAGGCCCCGAAATCGGTGAAGTTGACCAGCAGAAACTCCTGGTCGATGGCGGGGTGGTTTTGAAGCAGTCCGCGGATAGCTGCAACCGCCTGCCGCATCTGCTCCGGGGTGGTCTGATAGGTGACGCCGACGGAGAGTTTGATGCGCCGCTTCGGCATGCGGCTGAAGTTGTCGATGGCGAGGTTGGTGAGGGTGCTGTTGGGGACCGAGATCAGGGTCTTGGCGAAGGTGCGGATCTTGGTGGAGCGGAAGCCGACCTCCTCCACCGTCCCCTCGAGGTCACCCGCCTTGATCCAGTCGCCGACGTGGAAGGGGCGGTCGAGGATGATCATCAGGGAGCCGAAGACGTTGGAGAGGGTGTCCTTGGCGGCCAGGGCCACGGCCAGGCCGCCGATTCCCAGGGAGGCGAGCAGGCCGGAGATGGAGTAGCCGAGGTTCTGGATGGTCATGATGGCCGCGAGAAAGACGATGAAGACCCGCAGGCTCTTGCGCACGAAGGGGAGGAGGTGGTCGTCGAGGGTCGACTCGGTGCGACTGACCAGCCCCCCCAGGTAGGACTCCAGCAGGGCGACCATGTTGAAGAGGGCCCAGGCCAGGTCGAAGGTGATCAGGACCTTGAGCAGGGAGTAGGCCCCCCTCCTGAGGTTGACCGGCTCGGCGGGGAGCTGCAGCGCCTGCATGGCGATGAAGAGCCCGGCGATAACCACCAGCAGCTCGGCCGGCTTGCGGACGGCCTCCAGGAAGAGGTCGTCGTAGCGGCTCTCGGTCTTTTTGGCCAGGGGGAAGATGACGGTGGTGAAGATGTGCCCCAGGATCCTCTTGAGGATCAGGGCGACGATGAGGATCAGGGCGGCAGCGGCGAAGCGGCCGAGGCTGATGCCGAGGAAGGTTTCGTTGAGCATCTCGCGCAGGGGGGCGATGAATTCGAGCATGGCAGGCACTCCCGGGAAAAAGGTCCCCCGTTTTTTAGCAGATGGCCGAGCTGATTGCAACCGGCGAGGGGGAGGCCTCCTGAAAGGGGGCTCCCGACCGGTCCGGGTATGCTAGACTTGCCCGCACCGAATTCAAGCAGGGAGGAACGGGGATGGAAAAGAGGGGAATCGACAGCTTCAAGGCTCGGCGCACCCTGAAGGCGGCGGGGCGGGAGTATGCCTACTACAGCATCGAGGCGGCGGGCCGGGGGGGGCTGGGGGATCTCGCGGCCCTGCCGGTGACCCTGAAGATCCTCCTGGAGAACCTGCTGCGGCACGAGGACGGCGACACGGTGACGGCGGAGGATCTGAAGGCCTTTCCCGCCTGGCTCGCCGAGGGACGCTCGAGCCGGGAGATCGCCTTTCGCCCCGCCCGGGTGCTGATGCAGGACTTCACCGGGGTGCCGGCGGTGGTCGACCTGGCCGCCATGCGCTCGGCCCTGGAGAGGGCGGGGGGGGACCCCGGGAAAATCAACCCGCAGGTTCCCGTCGACCTGGTCATCGACCACTCGGTGACCGTCGACCGCTACGCCGACCCGGAGGCCTTCCGGGTCAACGTGGAGCGGGAGATGGAGCGCAACCGCGAGCGCTATGCCTTTCTGCGCTGGGGGCAGACGGCCTTCGACAACTTCCGGGTGGTGCCGCCGGGGACCGGCATCTGCCACCAGGTCAACCTCGAATACCTGGCCCGCACCGTCTGGAGCGAAGAAAAGGATGGGGAGCGCCTCGCCTACCCCGACACCCTGGTCGGCACCGACAGCCACACCACCATGATCAACGGCCTGGCGGTCCTCGGCTGGGGGGTGGGCGGCATCGAGGCCGAGGCGGCCATGCTCGGCCAGCCCATCTCCATGATCCTTCCCGAGGTGGTCGGCCTGCGTCTCGACGGCCGCCTGCGGGAGGGGGTGACGGCGACGGACCTCGTCCTCACCGTGACGGAGAAGCTCCGGAGCTTCGGGGTGGTGGGAAAGTTCGTCGAATTCTTCGGCCCCGGCCTCGAAAGGCTCACCCTCGCCGACCGGGCGACCATCGCCAACATGTCCCCCGAGTACGGGGCGACCTGCGGCTTCTTCCCCATCGACGGGGCAACCCTCGACTACCTGCGCCTCACGGGGCGGGAGGAGGAGACGGTCTCCCTGGTGGAGGCCTACGCCCGGGCCCAGGGGCTCTGGCGGGACGACGCCGGCCCCGCCCCCCGCTTCAGCGCCGTGGTGGAACTCGACCTGGGGGAGGTCGTCCCGAGCCTCTCCGGGCCCAGGCGCCCCCAGGACCGGGTCTCCCTGGAGGGGCTCAAGGCCGCCACCGACGGGGCGATCCCCGGGGGGGAAGGGGAGAAGGAGGCGGCCGTGGCCGGGGAGGGCTACGCCCTCAAGCAGGGGGCCGTGGTCATCGCGGCCATCACCTCCTGCACCAACACCTCCAACCCCGCGGTGATGATGGCGGCGGGGCTTCTGGCCCAGAAGGCCCTCGAGCGGGGGCTGCAGCGTCCCCCCTGGGTGAAGACGTCCCTCGCCCCCGGCTCCAAGGTGG
Organism: Desulfuromonadales bacterium; assembly: GCA_041598955.1. Taxonomy (GTDB): domain Bacteria; phylum Desulfobacterota; class Desulfuromonadia; order Desulfuromonadales; family JBFHXN01; genus JBFHXN01. Next base: position 6,122 of record JBFHXN010000114.1, read on the forward strand.
TCAGCGACTACCTGGAGAAAGCCGGCCTGACGGCCCCCCTGGAGAGCCTCGGCTTTCACCTGGTCGGCTACGGCTGCACCACCTGCATCGGCAACTCGGGGCCCCTCGACCCCCCGGTGGCCGAGGCCGTGGCCGCCGGAAAGCTCACGGTCTGCTCCGTCCTCTCGGGCAACCGCAACTTCGAGGGGCGCATCCATCCCCAGGTCAAGGCGAGCTGGCTCGCCTCCCCCCCCCTGGTGGTGGCCCTGGCCCTGGCCGGGACGACCCGCATCGACCTGACCCGCGACCCCATCGGCACCGGCGCAGACGGACGGCCCGTCTACCTGCGGGATATCTGGCCCCGGGACGAAGAGGTGGCCGCCAAGGTGAAGATGGTCGCCGCTTCCATGTTCCGGGAGAAGTACGCCGACGTCTTCCGGGGGGAGGAGGGGTGGCGGAGTCTCCCCGTGCCGGAGGGGGAGACCTATGCCTGGGAGGGGGGGTCGACCTACGTGAGGGAGCCCTCCTTCTTCGAGACAAGGGCCGAGCCCGCCCCGGGGCTGCCCGGGTTTTCCGGCGCCCGGATCCTCGCCCTGCTGGGGGACTCCATCACCACCGACCACATTTCACCGGCCGGGGCCATCCGGGCCGAAAGCCCCGCCGGAGCCTATCTTCAGGAGAAGGGAGTCGCCCCGGCCGATTTCAACTCCTACGGATCGCGCCGGGGGAACCACGAGGTGATGGTGCGGGGAACCTTCGCCAACATCCGGCTGCGCAACGAGATGGTCCCCGGGACCGAAGGGGGGTACACCCGGCACCTTCCGGGGGGGGAGGAGATGAGCATCTACGAAGCGGCGAGCCGCTACCGCGGCGAAGGCATCCCCCTGGTGGTCGTGGCCGGACGGGAGTACGGCACCGGTTCGAGCCGGGACTGGGCGGCCAAGGGGACCCTGCTGCTCGGGGTGAAGGCGGTGCTGGCGGAGAGTTTCGAGCGGATCCACCGCTCCAATCTCATCGGCATGGGGGTTCTCCCCCTGCAGTTCAAAGAGGGGGAGGGGCGAAAGAGCCTCGGCCTCGACGGCAGCGAGACCGTCGACCTGGTGGGGAGCAAGGAGCCCCTTCGACCCGGCGGCGAGGTGGAGTTGGTCATCGGCCGCGCCGGCGGGGAAAAGACCTCCCTGAAGGTCCTCAGCCGCCTCGACACGGCCAACGAGGTGGCCTACTACCGCAGCGGGGGGATTCTGAACTTCGTCCTGGGGCAGATGCTGCCCTAGGGGAAGGGTGATGGGAATGGCTCGTCTGCTGCATTCCCCCCATTCCTCGTCGCGGAGGGGTGTTCCTGATCTAGTTTTTCGCCCAAAGTCAAAACCGGCGGGTCGCGTCCCGCC
>JBFHXN010000115.1:0-7457 GCA_041598955.1 Desulfuromonadales bacterium
AAGAAGGCATGGGTGAAGAGGTGGAACATGGCTCCGGCCACCGTTCCGGCGCCGACGGCGAGGAACATGTAGCCGACCTGGCTCATGGTCGAGTAGGCCAGCACCCGCTTGATCTCCCGCTGTGCCAGGGCGCAGCTCGCCGCGTAGAGGGCGGTGAGGGCCCCGACGGAAGCGATGGCGGCCATGGCCACGGGGGAGAGGGAGACCAGGGGGAAGAGGCGGCAGAGGAGGTAGACCCCCGCGGTGACCATGGTCGCTGCGTGGATGAGGGCCGAGACGGGGGTCGGGCCGGCCATGGCGTCGGGGAGCCAGGTCATCAGGGGGAGCTGGGCGCTCTTGCCGCAGGCCCCTCCGAGAAGAAGCAGGGCGAGCAAGGTCACCGTCCCGGCGGCCAGGGTGGGCGCCTGGGCATTGATGGCGGTGATGGAGAGGGTGCCGGTCAGGGCGAAGAGCCAGAGCAGGGCGATGCCGAGAAAGACATCCCCGACCCGGGTGACCAGGAAGGCCTTGCGCCCCGCGTCGGCGTTTTCCTTTTTCCGGTACCAGAATCCGATGAGGGCGTAGGAGCAGAAGCCGACCCCCTCCCAGCCCAGAAAGAGCAGGAGCAGGTTGTCGGCGAGGACGATGGTGAGCATGGCGAAGACGAAGAGGTTGAGCAGGGCGAAGAACCGCGCCCGATCCTGTTCGTGCTCCATGTATCCCACGGCGTAGAGGTGGATCAGGGTGGAGACGGCGGTGACCATCAGGGTCATGGGGGCCGAGAGGGCATCGAAGCGGATGGCCACCGGCACCGAGAGGTCGCCGCTTGCCAGCCAGGTGTAGAGGACGGCGGACGTCCCCTCGCCGGCCGAGAGGGGCCAGAGGCCGAGGGTGAGCAGGGTCGAGGCGGCCACCCCGACCACAGCCAGGGCGCCCGTCAGCCGTCCCGGCAGACGCATGCCGAAAAGGGCGTTGGCCACCCCGCAGACGAGGGGGAGCAGGGGGATCAGGAAGAGGAGCTGCGCGTTCATCCTTTCATCCCGTCAAAGGCGTTGGCATCGATGGTCCCCTTGCGGCGCCGCAGGTAGACGACCATGGCGAGGGAGATGGAGACCTCGGCGGAGGTCATGGCCATCAGGAAGATGACGAAAACCTGGCCGTCGACCTGCTGCCAGAAGGCCGAGGCGCCCACCAGCACCACCCCCACGGCATTGAGCATGATCTCCACCCCGATCAGGATCATGATCAGGTTGCGCCAGACCAGCACGCAGGCGAGCCCCATGAGAAAGAGGGCCCCGGCGAAGACCAGCAGGTGTGCCAGGGGGACGATCATTGTTTTTCTCCCCGGGGCCGCCGGCCTTCCCGGCGACCGACATAGTAGGCCCCGACGGCGGCAAAGAGGAGCTGGAAGGAGACCACCTCCACGGCCAGGGCATACTGCTTGAACAGGGCGTAACCGAAGACCCTCGGCGATGCGTAATAGCCGGGCACGCCGTCGGCCCCCGTGGGCTCCAGGGCCATCAGCAGCACCATGCAGACCAGCAGGACCAGGGAGAGGAGCACCACCGGCCCCCAGCGCAGCCACCCCGGCCCACGGGGCTCCTGGGTCGGCGCCAGCTCGAGCATCATGATGATGAAGAGAAAGAGGACCATGATGGCGCCGGCGTAGATGATCACCTCCCAGGCGGCCACCAGGGGAGCCCCCAGCAGGTAGAAGATCAGGGCCAGGGCAAAGAAGGCATTGACCAGGTAGATGACCGCATGGACCGGGTTGCGCCGGGTGATGCAGAGCCCCGTCGCCGCCAGGGCCGTCGCCGCCAGAATGTAGAAGAGAATCGTCGCCATCGTCACATGTCTCTGGGGAAGCGCAGCCGGCTTCCCCCCTATGGGAGATTGGTCTTGATGTCCACCGGTCCGACCTCGTCCTCGTTCCCCCCCCGGAGGTTGACCACCCCGATGCCGGCGTGGCGGTAGAAGTTGTAGGTCGAATCCTTGCCGCCGCCGTCGATGAGAAGATCCTCCTTCTCGTAGACCAGGTTCAGCGGATCGCGGTTGCAGATCTCGTAGTCCGGCGACATCTGGATGGCCAGGGTCGGGCAGGCCTCGGCGCAGAGGCCGCAGAAGATGCATCGGGTGAAGTTGATGCGGAACCAGGCCGCGTACCGTCTCCCCTTTTCCCCCTCGGCGGCCTGCATGGAGATGCAGTCGACGGGGCAGGCGGCGCTGCAGAGATGGCAGGCCACGCAGCGCTCTCCGCCGTCGGGATCCCGGGTGAGGACGATGCGGGCCCGGTAGCGGGGGAAGGGAGTGCGTTTCTCCTCCGGGTACTGGATGGTCACCGGCTTTTTGAAGAGGTAGCCCAGGGTGATCCAGAAGGGCTGCAGGGTCCCCTTGATGTCCCGCCAGAGGTTCATGCCCACCCTCCCCGCCAGAGCAGAAAGGCCCCCGTCACCACCACGTTGAGCAGGGCCAGGGGAATGAGGACCTTCCAGCCGAAGTGCATCAGCTGATCGTAGCGCAGCCTCGGCAGGGTCCCGCGCATCCAGATGAAGACGAAGGAGACCGCCAGCACCTTGAGGGAGAACCAGACCACGCCGGGGAGGACAGGTCCGAGCCAGCCGCCGAGGAAGAAGACGGTGGTCATGGCTCCCAGCACGATCATGTTGATGTACTCGCCGACAAAAAAGAGTCCGAAGCGCATCCCCGAGTATTCGGTGTGGAAGCCGGCCACCAGTTCGTTCTCCGCCTCGGGGATGTCGAAGGGGATGCGCTTCGACTCGGCCGCCACGCTGATCAGAAAGATCAGGAAGGCGACGGGATTGAGGAGGAAGAAGGGGGCCTGCTCCTGGGCGAGGACGATGTCGGTGAGGGAGAAGGAGCGGGCCATGAGGATCACCGGCACCAGGGAGAGCCCCATGGAGAGCTCGTAGGAGACGAGCTGGGCCAGGCCGCGGATCCCGCCCAGCAGGGCGTACTTGGAGTTGGAGGCCCACCCCCCCAGGGCCACCCCGTAGACGGCGAGGGAGGAGAGGCCGAGAAAGTAGAGGACCCCGACGTTGAGGTCGCAGACCACCATGGGGATCTCCCGCCCGAAGAGGGAGAGGGGGGGCGCGAAAGGAACCACGGCGAAGGCGAGCAGGGCGGTGACCGCCGCCAGCCCCGGGGCGAGCAGAAAGATCCATTTATCGGCCCGGGCGGGGAGAAAGTCCTCCTTGGTGAGGAGCTTGATCAGGTCGGCCAGGGGCTGCAGCAGCCCCCAGGGCCCGACCCGGTTGGGACCGTGCCGCAACTGCATGCGGGCCAGAATCTTGCGCTCGGCCAGAACGAGATAGGCGGCCAGGGTCAGCACCACGCCGAAGATCAGCCCGAGCTTGACCAGGATCAGCGCCAGGGTCAGGAGATGCTCGCTCATGGGCCCTCCCCCTTCTCCAACCGCCCGTAGAGGGGGGCGCCGCCGGGGATGAACTGCTCAAGGGAGCTCCCCCGCAGTCGGGGGAGCAGGGCCAGCCCCTCCGGCAGGGTCGGCGCCACCCGCACCGCGACTGCAGCCCGCCCCAGGGAGGTGACCAGCGTCGCGGCGCCCCCCTCGGTGAAGCCAAGGCGCTCGGCGTCCGCTCCGGAGAGCTGCAGGAACGGCTCGGGCATGACAGCGGCAAGGGGCGCCGAAAGGCTGCTCAGCAGCTCGCTGCCGTAGGGAGCCTCCACCGGAAGAAGGCGCAGGGTTCCCTCGGGGCGGCAGGCGGGAAGAGGCGTGGGGAGCGGAGGTGCCGGGCAACCCACCCCCGCGACCCGGGTTCCCTCGCCCCCCGGCTGAAGGCCCGGCAGGGATGCGAAGCGGGGGTCGGCTGCGGCCAGCTGCCGCCTCACCTCGGCGAGGGAAAGGGCTCTCCCCTGGAGAGCCGCCAGCACCGCCCAGGCGGGCCGGGGAGAACTTCCGGGGGTGGAGGGTTCGAAAACCCGGGGGGGATGATCGCCGCCGCCGGTGACGGCCAGGGGAATCCCCGGCTCGAAGACCGATCCGAAGGGGAGGATTCTCCCCTCGAAGTTGACCACCGTCCCCGCCGACTCGGAGGGAACACGCACGGGCAGCAGCACGTCGGCGCGGCGGGCGGCCTGGGTCGGCATCGACTCCAGGGCCACCAGCAGCTCCAGGCGGGCGAGGGCGGCCTGGGCGCGCCCGGGATCGGGGTGTTCGCCGAAGGGGTCGGCCTCCAGGCAGATGAGGGCCCGGATGGTCCCGGCCTGGATGGCGTCGAGCAGATGGTCCCCGTCGGGGCCCTCGCCGGCGAGCAGTGCCGACCCGCAGCTGTTGGGCCCGGCAAGGAGGAAGGCGGCGCCGCAGGGGCGCCCGGGACGGTCGAGGGTCGCGGCGGCAGCCAGCAGCTCCGTGACACCGCCGGCTCCGAGCAGATCGGCGCCCCCCACCATCACGGGGCGCTCGGCCCTCTCGAGGCGGCCGCGCAGCCCTTCGAGGAAGGTCCCCTCCTTCCGGGAGAAGGGGGAGAGGTCCCCTCCGGAGAGAGCTGCGAGAGCCGCGGGCAGCCGCTCGGGGGAGAGGGGGAGGTGGGACGCCTCGCAGGGGAGGGAGACGGGCCGGGGGTCGAGGACCGCCACCTGTCCCCCCTGCCGCACCGCCTGGCGCAGGGCGAGGGCGAGCATCGGCCCCTCGGCCAGGGGATCGGCCCCGGCAAGGATCACCAGGTCGCTGCCGCGGATCTCCTCCAGGCTGCGCACCCGGTCCAGGCCCGCGGCGGCGGCGCGGGCCGCCCGGTCGCGACCGGGATGGCACTCGAAGCAGGCGGGCGCCCCCCCGAGCCGCCGGGCCCAGTCCCCCAGCAGAGCGTTGGCCTCAAGAGAGGCCCGGGGGGAGCCGAGCAGGGCGACACTCTGGGGGCCATGGGTCTCGACCAGGGCCTCGATCCTCTGCCGCACTGCCGTCAGGGCAGCGGGCCAGGAGGCCTCCCGGCCGTCCAGCCGCGGCACCCGGGGTCGGTCGGGGTGGTTGGCGTGGCCGTAGCCGAAGCGCCCCCGGTCGCAGATGAAAAAGCCGTTGGTCTTCCCGTTGACACCGGCGCGGACCCGCTGCAGCTCCCTGTAGCGGGCCCCGGGGATGACGGCGCAGCCCAGGGAGCAGTGAGGGCAGACCGACGGGGCCTCCTCGAGGTCCCAGGCGCGGCTCCTGAAGCGGAAGGTCTTGTCGGTGAAGACCCCCGTGGGGCAGACGTCCACCAGGTTCCCGGAAAAGGTGCTTTCGAGGGCCCCGTCCCGGAAGCGGCCGAAGAAGAGGCGGTCCCGGGAGCCGAGGACGCCGAAATCGGTTCCGCCGCAGTAGTCCTGGTAGGTGCGCACGCAGCGGTAGCACTGGATGCAGCGGTTCATCTCCTGCTCGACGAAGGGGCCCAGGTCCTGGTTGACGAAGGTCCTCTTCTTCCCCCGGTAGCGGCGAAGGCCGTGCCCCCCAGCGATGGTCATGTCCTGCAGCTGGCACTCCCCCCCCTCGTCGCAGACGGGGCAGTCGTGAGGGTGGTTCATCATCAGCCACTCGATGACGTGGGCCCGCAGCTCGGCGGCCTTGGGATCGACTGTGGAGACGACCATGCCGTCCTTCGCCTCCACCATGCAGGACATCTGGATCCCCTTGACCGGCCCCTCCTCGAAGGTCATGGCGCAGAGTCGGCAGGCGCCAACGGCCCCCAGGGCCTCGTGGTAGCAGAAGTGGGGGATGACGATCCCCAGCGACTTCGCCGCCTCGAGGACGTTGGTCCCGGCGGGAACGGTGACGGAATGCTTGTCGATGGTCAGAGTCGGCATGCAGGAGCCTTGTTGCCACAGAGTCACGGAGACGAAGAGAAGACCTGTTAAAGCTTGAACCTTTTGATGCCGTCCCGGAGCACCGGGACATTGAAATTGATCAGCAGCCCCAGAGGCTTCTCCGCAAGCTTCAGATAGCTCTGGACCTGGGCGTGAAATACCGGATCAGGACGATCGACGGCCTTCAGTTCGACGACGACCTGGTCCTCCACCAGCAGATCGAGGCGGTGGTCGCCCAGCCTCTGGCCTTTGTAGAAAACGGGGACCGTGATTTGTCTGTCAAAATCGAGGCCCCTCTGGTGCATTTCGATACAGAGTGCTTTTTCATAAATCGACTCCGGGAGACCCGGTCCAAGAGCCCGGTGAACTTCAATGGCACATCCGATGATCTGGTCTGTGACCTGGTTGAGTTCCGGCATTGCTCTGCGTCTCCCTGTCCCATCAGTCCTTGAACGGGCAGCGCCCCTTCTCGACGTGGTCCTCGATCTCCTGCCCGAAGTGCCTCAGCAGCCCCTCCAGGGGGCCCATGGCTCCTTCGGCGAGGGCGCAGAAGGAGCGGCCGGAGATGTTGCGCCTCTGGTCCTCGAGCATGGCCACCAGTTCCCGGCTCCCCCTGCCCGCCTCGATCTCCTCGAGAATCCAGCGTACCATGGCCAGTCCGTCCCGGCAGGGGGTGCACCAGCCGCAGCTCTCCCGGGCGAAGAAGCGCATCAGGTTGAGGGTGGCGGCGACCATGCAGGTGTCGGCGTCGAAGACCGTCACCCCGGCGGTGCCGAAACGGCTGCCGGCCTCGGCCAGGGAATCGAAATCCATGGCCACGTCGAGGTGGGCGGCGGTCAGAAACGGGGTCGAGGCCCCTCCGGGGAGGCAGGCTTTGAAAGCCTTGCCGCGGCGAACCCCGCCGCCGATCTCGATCACCTCCCGCAGGGAGATCCCCACGGGGAGCTCGTGGCACTCGGTGCGCTCCAGGTGCCCGGAGAGGCCGAAGAGCTTGGTCCCGGCCCCCTTCTCCGTGCGGGCCAGCCCGGAGAACCACTCGGGGCCGCCGGTGAGAATGTGGGGGATGTTGGCCAGGGTCTCGACGTTGTTGACGGTGGTCGGCCGGCCGAAGAGCCCCCGCTGGGCCGGGAAGGGGGGCTTGGACCGGGGGTTGGGGCGGCGCCCCTCGAGGCCGTTGAGCAGGGCCGTCTCCTCGCCGAGGATGTAGCGGCCGGCGCTGCGGTGCACGTGCAGTTCCAGGGAAAAGCCGCTGCCGAGGATGTTCCCCCCCAGGTAGCCCGCCTGCCTCGCCTCGGCGATGGCCCGCTCCACGTTGCGGGAACACTCCTCGTAGGCATAGCGGAGAAAGATGTAGCCCACCGGGGTCTGAAGGGCGAAGGCGGCGATGATCATCCCCTCCACCAGCTGGTGGGGGTCGGCCTGCAGCAGCTCCCGGTCCTTGTAGGTCCCCGGCTCCATCTCGTCGCCGTTGCAGACCAGGTACTTCTCCCCGGGGGCATCGGCGGGGAAGAAGGACCACTTGGTGCCCGTGGGAAAGCCCGCGCCACCACGGCCCCGCAGCCCCGAGGCCTTGACAGTCTCGCGCACCTCGGCCGGGGTCATGGTCTTGAGGGCCTTCTCGAGGCCGGCGTAACCGCCGTTCCTGCGGAAGCCCTCGAGAAAGACCG
>JBFHXN010000116.1:0-7447 GCA_041598955.1 Desulfuromonadales bacterium
AACAATTGTAAACGGGGGCTGCAAGGCGGCGGCATGGATCAGATCAATGTCTAGCGGCCCGCACCCTATATTGGCCAGGGTGAAGGATTGCTCGACGCTGGTGCCAGTTGGAATATGGCCGAAGGCCAGGGTCAGATCCTTGTCAGGAGGTGCCGAGTCGAGAACCTGGAGGTTGGGAGTCCCGCTCAGCCCCTGGTAGGCTGCGAGGATGTCCAGAAAACCATGCCCGTAGTCCTTGTCGGGCCCTGGGGTGCCCAGGTCAACAGCAGAGAGCCGGAGAGTTTCTTCCAGCCCGGCAATAGGTGTGTCGGGACAGGCCTGGAGAAGCAGGGCCATGGCACCGCTGACATGGGGGGCGGAGAAGGAAGTCCCTTCAATGGAACGGTAGGGGGAAGGGGAGGTTCCTCCAAGAGTGAGGTCGGCGGTGAAGATGGGTATTCCCGGCGCAACCAGGTCGGGGAAGAGGCGCCCGTCGCAGGTGGAGGGCCCCCGGGCGCTGAAAGGGGCGATGAGGAGGCTTTGGTCCACCGCTCCGACCGAAAGGGTCCCTGGGTTGTTGGCCGGACTGACGCTGGTGGAGCTGTTGGGCCCGGTGTTGCCTGCGGCGAAAACAACGGCGATGCCTGCGTTGCGAAGGGCCTGGATGTCGGGTTCGAATTCTGAGAGGCATTCATCGGCCGCACCGAGCCCCCAGGAGTTGTTGAGCAGGGAGGGCGCGTCGTCACTGGAAGGGTCGCCGTCGGGGTCGAGGGCCCATTGGAAGGCGGAATGGATGGCTGTGAAGGAGGCGCTTCCGGCGTCGTTGAATATCTTGGCCGCGATCCACTGGGCGTCAGGGGCGACACCGATGGCTGTGCCCCCGGCATCCCCCCCCAGAAGCACCCCCATCACGGAGGTGCCGTGTCCGGTCTCGTCGAAGGGGGTGGCATGTTGGCCGTTGGGGTCGTACCAGTCATTCGGGAGGTTTCGAAACTTGGGGCCGATGTCGGGATGAAGGGGATCGACGCCCGTGTCGAAGGTGGCGATGGTCACCCCTGCTCCTGTGAAGCCGAGGGCCCAGAGATCCGGAGCGCCGACGGCGGTGATGTTCCACTCGGGGGTTCCCGACGGGGCGGCGGCTACGACCGGCGCCGGTATGGAGGCGTCTAGGGTGACCGTTTCAACATCAGGGCGGAGGGCGATGACCTCGATAAGATGGGCGGGAACCTCCAGGGCCAGACCGTTGATGATCCAGAGTTCCCTGGGGGAGGAAAGTCCGGCCTGCTTGAGGAACTGTTTGAGCGGCGTTTGCGTTGAGCGGGCCTTCTCCTTCAGCTGTCTGACAATGTCCGCGCGGGCGGCCCTTCGATCGGACCGGTCGCGAAATCTTCGGGTGTCGACCCGATCCGATAGGGTGACGATGACGGGGATATGCTCATCCGGGGAGGAGTGCTCAAGGACTGTTGCCAGGCCGGCATCGATACGGCCCGCATCGGCTAAGAGGGGGCTGAGAAGGAGACCGGCGAGAAAAGCGACTGCGGTCAGGACTCCGGGCATCGGGACCTTCTTCGGCATGGCCTACTCCACCTGCAGATGTTCGAACCTGACATCCCCCACGACCACGGTGACGAGGTCCCCCCGGGCCATGTATTTCCCGGGATTGGCGAAGAGGATGAAGTACTGGCGCCCGGCCTCGGGAGCGAGGGTGGTCTGCCGCAGGGGACCGACCTTGGCCGGGGCGGGAACGGCGAATTTGGCCCCCGTCTTCTCATGGATGAGATAGGGAGCGACCTTTCTGTCGAAGAGAGGGGTGGATTTTTCCGGGACAAGGACCCGGTAGCGAAAATCGAGCATGTAGCCGCCCGAGGTGAGACGCAGGCCGACTACCTTGACGCCGAGGGACGCCTCGGATTCAACGGTGTTCATATCCGATGGGGGTGTCTCTAAATGGTGCTGTGCGCAGCCCGCGCAGAGAAAAAATACAAGGAAAAGGATCGGGAGGCAGATGAAGGAAGGGCGGGCGACAGTGCTCAAGGCTGACCTCCATAGGCTTCAGGGAAAGAAAGGGGCAGGATTTTCATCCTGCCCCTTTCCCGTTCAAGAGCATTAAGTACAAGTCTACCGGCTTCGCTCCGGTTCTCAATCGATGGCGAAGGGCTCGTCGGAAAGGTCGCTGCCGACCTCCTTTTCATCGATGTCCAGGGCGGTCACCTTGACCCAGACCTGGGCGTTCCCCTGGAGTTCCGCCGGAATGTTCCAGTCGAAGGAGGATCCCGTCACTCCGGATGCGATGGCCGTGAAGGGGCCCTGGGGCGCGGTGGCGTAGGAGAGGTTGAAGGCGGCGGCCTGCTCGGAAGCCTGCCAGAGCAGGGTGGCGCCAGTGGCCTGGGAGAAGACTTCGCCGCCGTTGGGAACCAGAATCAGGGTGGCAGTGGACGAGGTTCCCGAGCTGGAGAGGGCGAGCCCTTTTGAGGTTACGGTCGCAGATGATGCCGTGGAGGATGCGGCCGCGGAGGTGACGGTGGAGGAGGGTGCAGAAGTTACCGATTGTGAAAGAGCCGCAGCTGGGGGGGGCGCTCCAAGATTGATGGTATTCACATCAAAAAGGATCGGCCGACCTGCGCTGTCGAGGAGATAGACATAGAGCTGGGCTCCAGGATAAGTGCCGCTGCCGGCGGGTGGAGTCCAGGGGTAGCTCTTGCCAGGAGGCTCCCCGGTCAGGACGGTGATGCGGCGAAGGGCCGAAGTGGGGCTCAGGCGGTAGTAGATGGCGGTGTAGGCGACAGTGGCCTCGTGGTTGCTGTCCCAGGTGATGGTGGTGGTGGTGGGGCCCCAAGGGACGGCCTGCCCGCCCACCGGTGCCGTGATATTGATGAAGTCGGGCAGATTGACGTTGACCTGCACAGTGCGGGAACCGATCAATGTTGCGCCGTTGTAGGCGAGCAGGTTGATCTGAAGGGTGGACCCGACGGCCGGAACGGAGGGCCAGGTGTAATTGCGTGCATTCAGCCCGCTCACGATGTTGGTCCAGGGGGTTCCGACCCGGGTGCGGTAGCGCAGGGAAAAAGAGGTGGCAGCAAAAGGGGCCGTCCATTCCAGGGTATAGGGATCACCTGCGGTCAGTGTCTCCCCCGCTTGGGGGCGGACCAGGGCGAAGGGAAAATCAAAGATGGCATGCACCGTTTTGTCGGCATTCATGGTGACGGTGCAGTCACCGGCGACGGGGCAGGAAGGGTCAGCGACCCCGTCGACCAGCCAGGAAACGAACAAACCGGGATTCGGTTGTCCGGTCAGGCGCAAGATCGTCCCGTCGAGATAGGTCGAGCTGCAGGCGATGCCGCAGTCGATTCCGCCGGGGAGGCTTGCCGCAACCACCGTTCCTTCTTCGGGGGGGGTCTTGGTGACGGTCAGGGTTCGGGTCGGCGTCCCGACGGTCAGGTAGCCGAACATCCCTCCACCGGCGAGGCCAAGCATCCGGTCGTAAACAGGGAGATAGCCCGGGGTGGTCGGGGCAGTGAAAAGGGCGTCGATGGTTTTGGCGGCGGGAAGTTCGACCGCCTGCCGCTTTTCGGCGAAGCTGTAGGAGTGACCATCCTCGGCGACGAGATCCAGCTCGGGGCCCTGCAACACGGGGACGCGGCTGCGCAGACCGGCGTTGAGGATGCGCAGCAAAGTCACTTCACCGGGGGCGACGGCGGCGGGAGCCCCATTGACCCCGGCGAATGCAGGGTCATAGGGAAGATAGGTCGCGAGGGGCGACTTTGAGGGCGACCAGGGAGAGCCGTTGAGAAGGAAATACTGGGGCGCATACCCTGCGGCAAGGGCGGTGGGATAATCGACACCGCCGTAGGTGCCGCTGGAAACGGCTGCATTCAGGGCCGGGTCGATCTCGCTGAAGAGAAGAATTGCTTCCTTGGCATAGCTTCGGGGCACCGGGGTCTGGTAGGCCACCCCCTGGGCCGCATCGACCCGAAGGACGGCATAGAGCCCCATGGGGATCTGGACGCCCGGATGTGTCCCGCTCTGGATCAGGTAGGTTCCGGGCTTGAGGGGGGCCCAGGCGTAGGTATCGGTGCCGGGTGTGGCTGTCCCGGCGTCGTAAGCCGCGGCCTCGTGGGTGAAGGAACGTACCCTTTGCCTACCGAGGGAATCAGGGCCCAAAAAGACAGGCGTCATGGCGCCCCCCTCGCTGGGGGACTGGCCGTTGATGACCAGGGAGGTCGGCTCGGGGAGGTAGTTTGCCAGGGAAATGGTCAGAGTGTCCCCCTCGAGAGCCGAGATGACGGGGACGGGGGAGAAGGGTTGGGCCCCGGTGCGGGCAAGGCCCCAGACCGGGACCATGGCGCCGTCGGGCATGGTCAGGGTCCCCTCCCTGGCTTCCAGGGTCACGGGGATTTCCGCGGCGAAGGCCGGGATGATTGACAGGGCGGCCAATAATGCCGTCAGGACGGAAAAGCAAAAGATTCTGCTCACGAGTCGTTTCATGTTATCTCCTCCCCTCAGGGCATCGGTGTCATGGACGGTGCTTCGATGATCAGCATCGTCATCAGGCCGCCCGGGAAGATGTCATTGTTGGTCATTTCCTTCTCATTGTGGGAGTGCCACATGTAGACGAAGCCGGAGTTGGGATTGTTTCCACCCTCGCCCGGTGGCAGTGACCCTGAGGCGCCAAGGAAGGGACTGCCGCTGTAGAAGGCGCCGAAGGTCAGTTCCTGCAGACCGGGGAGGACGACCGGGAATGGTTTGCCGTGGTCGGAGCAGTCCTCGTGGGTCACCGTGTCGAAGCCGTTGACGACACGGTCGGTAATTGCCTCATTGCATATGTCCATCTCGGTGCCGTCATGGCCGTACATGTCCCATCCGAGCCCCTTGCCCGTCCAGGTGAAGATGGCGTCGTAGGTGGAGCCCGGGTAGACCGCCTGGGTGAAATCGGAGACGGAGAGGTCTGGAATCGTGCCAACCTCCGCGCTGCGGCTTCCGCCGGGGGTTCTCTCCATGAGGAGGGCGTCCCGGGCGATGAGATCGAAGTTATTGCCGTGGGCGTGGAAGGGGTGGGCGTCGCGGCCAGCGCCGATCAGCCTCATCAGAAGCCTCTGCCCGGCGTTCATCATCGGCATGCGGTTGTAGGGCTGGGTCGGAAGCAGCGGCGAATGGGCTTCCAGCATTGTGTCAGGAGCATTGCGGCCGTTGATGAACCAGTAGACGGGGAAGTAGTCGGCGGTGTTGACCTCAGGGATACGTCCCTGGTCGACGAGTTCATGAATCCTTTCATCCATTTCGGTGAGCAGGAAGAGATACTCGTGATCGTAAGCCGAGCGCGCGTCGCCGTAGGCGGTCCAGGTGGCAGGATTAGAGGCGACGTAGCCCGTCGGCCTCACGATCAGGGCTCCGACCAGCCCCATCTCCACCTGGAGGTCTGGGCGGGTTCCGCTGTAGTAGACAAAGGTCCCGGGACGGTCTGCCAGGAAGGTGTAGGTCACGACCGTGGTGCCGTTCGGGGGAGCCTCCCGGGTGAGAAGGCCAGGCTGGCCTCCGCTGGCGGTGATGTCGAAGCCTGGAACCACGAGGGAGACCGGCTGGGAGATCTGGCTGGTGAGGCGGATTGTGACGGTGGATCCCTCGGTGACGATCAGGGTGGGACCTGGATACTGGACGGCGCCGGTCCCGTTGGCGAATCCCCAGATCAGGATGCTGTTACCGTCGGGGGTGCTGATGTAGCCGCTTTTGGCGGTCAGGGTGAAGTCGGGGCCGCTGATCCCCTCGATGACGGCGTTGCCGTGCATGCCCGCGGCCTGCCCCAGAAGGAGCAGCCAGAGTCCGGCAGCCAGGGCCAGGGGCCGGGCCTTGTTCATAAGCTGAATACGGTTCATAACGATTCTCCCGGTCAGTAGGCGAAGGTCACTGGATGCGGATCTCGGTCATCATGCCCCCGAAGTCCTCGTCGTTGTTGGCGAGGTGGTCGAGCTGGGCGGTGTGGAGGAAGTACGTCGATCCGGGGGTGAGCCCTGTGGTATCGAGAATGACGTCGACGGCCTGTCCCCCTCCGATGGTGATCGAAGAGGTGTTGTAGTACTGGCTGGTGTCGTTTGCCGGCCCGAGTTTGCGGGAGCCGCGCCCCACCACCTGCATGGGGATTCCCTGCACCGTGAGGGTGTGGAAGCTGGTGGTGGAGAGGCTCGAGATCCTCAGCAGGATGCGCTGCCCCGCCGTCGCTTCAATCAGGGTCGACATTGGGGCGGCGTTGCCGTGCTCGTGGGGGAGGGGACCATGCGCTTCGACCGTGTCGGGGTAGCCTCGTCCGTTGAGCATGGGGTACTTGTCGTCCATCAGGGCGAAGGGGAGTGGCTGGGTGTCCCGGCTGGCGTCGTGGAAGGCCGGGTCGAAGGCGGCGATCTGGATCGGGTAGTCGACGTCGTAGCCCGTCGACCCGTCGCCGTCGTTGTAGGCGAACTTGGTGTAGGTCCGTCCGGTGTCGGGCGGATAGGTATGGCTCGTACCGTCCTGCACCGGCGTCACGTAGAGATTTCCGAGCATCCCCATCTGCATGTGCTCCGTCGCCTCGACGTGGCAGTGGTACATGAAGGTTCCCGACTCCTGAACCTTGTAGTAGTAGGTCAGGCTCGCCCCCATGTTGATGGAGATGGAGGCGTCGGGGACCCCGTCGAAGATGGAGGCGGCGTTGGGGAATCCGTGCCAGTGAACGGTGTGGGGGTCGAAGAGGTCGGGGCGGTTGGCCATGCCGACGTTGGTCAGGGTGAGGTAGACATCGTCGCCCTGTTTGACCTTGATGGTCGGGGCCGGAAAGATGGCCCCGAACATGTACATGTGCATCACCATGTCGTCGTTGTCGCCGGTGGCGTTGGCGAAGCCGAAGATGTACTGCTCCCGGCCGTCGGCCATGCTGGTCCAGCCGTCCCCGGCGGCCAGGTGCATGCAGACCTGGGTGGGCGAAACGGGATTGACGATCTCGTTGTCGGCGGCCCGGATCAAGCCGTCGCCATTGATATCGGAGAAACTTCCGGTGTAGACGACGGAGCCTGGGTCAGAGGGGTTGCTGAGGGTCGGGCACTGCACGAACACCCCGGCCAGACCCGGGGAGGCCCAGGCCACCAACAGCGCCGCCGCCAGGGGTATCAGGTTTCGAATCGGTCTTCTCATGGCTGGACTCCCTTGGTTTCTCTGGCGGGCCGCCGGTATTTCAGGCGGCCCGCCAGGCAGACGTTACTGGTTGGCTGGAACGATGGCGAAGAGACGGTCGCTCTGGTCACTGTCGATGATGTCGCCCCTGCCGTCGAGCCGGGAGACCCGGATCATGCAGGCTTCGGCAGCCGTCTTGACAACCGGCACCGTCCACTCCAGGTATTCGGTGTCGGTGGTCAGTTCTGCCTGTGCCTTCCAGCCTTTTCCACCGTCGAGGCTGAACTCGATCTTGACTCCGGCGACCTCCGTGGAACTGGCCGGGCTGAGC